>NZ_JZWV01000624.1 GCF_000966975.1 Streptomyces katrae
CCCTCGTCTGGACCCTGCGCCAGAGCCCGTACCACGACATCGACACCCCGGACACCGAGGTCGACACCGACATCCCCCGGCTGCGCGCCGGGGGAGTGGGCGCCCAGTTCTGGACCCTCCTCGTACCCCCCGGCCCGCCCCGCGCCGACTCCTGCGCCCAGGCCGTGTGCGAGACCCTCGAACAGATCGACGCCGCCCGCGCCCTGATGCGCCGCTACTCCGAGAGCCTGTGCCTCGCGCTGACCGCCGACGACATGGCCGACGCCCGCAACCGCGGCCGGATCGCCTCGTTCCTCGGCCCCGTCCCCGGCAGCACGCTCACCGGATCACTGGGCGCCCTGCGCGCCTTCCACGCCCTCGGCGTGCGCCTGCTCGCGCCCGCCGGAGCACCCTGGGCCGACGAGGGCCTGACGGCCTTCGGCCACGAGGTGGTCAAGGAGGCGAACCGGCTCGCGATCCTGCTCGACCTGGCGGGCTGCCCGCCCGCCGCAGCCTGCCAGCTCGTGGCCGCCTCCAAGGCGCCCGTGATCATCTCGAACACCGGCGCGGCCTCCCTCAACCCGCACCCGGGCAACGCCACCGACGAGGTCCTCCTCGCCCTGCGCGCCGGCGGCGGCCTGGCGATGGTCACCTTCGACACCGACCGCACCGGCGACTCCCTGCACGCCGTCGCCGACCACGTCGAACACGTACGGGCCCTCGCGGGCCCGGAAGGCGTCGGCCTCGGCGCCGCCTTCGGCTCCGAACACGGAAGCCCGAGGCCGGCCGGACTCACCGACCCCTCGGGCTACCCGCGGCTGATCGCGGAACTACTGGAACGGGGCTGGTCGGAAACCGAAGTCGCCCTGCTGAGCTGGGGCAACGCCCAGCGGGTGCTGCGCGAGGCGGAGTTCACCGCCCGCGCCGCGCAGTACAAGGGCGCCGCACCCTAGACCGCCTGCGGCGCGCGCAGCTCCGCCTCCCGCGCCTGCTGCGGAAGCGACTTCGGCAGCACGGTCGCCTTCCACAGCCGGACGCCGGACCACACCGTCGCGTAGAGCAGCAGGCCGTTGCGCGTGCAGAGCAGGACCGTGCCCAGCGTGCTGTTGGTGAGGATGTCCGAGCCGTAGCAGATCGGGAAGATCAGCGTGGTCAGCGCGTTCGCGGCGACCAGCAGCCAGGCGATCGGACGCTGGGTGGTGTTCTTCGAGGTCAGGCAGACCGCCGCGAGACCCAGCAGCCAGATCATGTACTGCGGGCTGATGACCCGGCTGGTGACCGTGAAGACCATGATCGCGCAGAGCGCGGCGTCGAACGGCGTCGCGCTCGACCAGCGGTTGGCCTTCACCCGCCACAGCAGGAGCAGCAGGAAACCGACCACGGTCAGGCCCAGCGAGGCCCGCGCGATGGTCGACACGTACGGGCCCACGTACTCGAACGCCCCGTACTGGAAGTTCACCTTGCCGGGCCACAGGTCCACCAGCCGCGCCGCCATCAGCGCCGAACCGCCCAGCGACTCGATCTGCACACCCCGGTCGCCCTGGTTCCCCAGGAAGCCCAGCGTGTCCTTGAACAGCAGCGCGAACACCGCCAGCAGACCCGCGGCGGAGAGCACGGCCGCGACGACCGCGTCCCGCGTGGACTTCCCGCGCGGGGTGCCGAGCAGCGTCAGCAGCGGCCACACCTTCACCATGGCGCCGATACCGGCGATGACCCCGGCGGCCTTGGGGCGGTGGCGCATGGCGAGCAGCGCGAAGACCGCGAGCAGCGTCACCTGGATGTCGTAGCGGGCGAACGGCGTCGCCATCATCATCGGCAGCGTCACCAGCCACACCAGCGCACCGGCCATGCTGCCGTCGCTGCGCCGCGCCGCCCGGATCAGACCGAGCAGGACCACGCCGTCGCACAGGACCGTGAGGGCGACGAAGGCCTGGAAGTAGGTGAGGAACGGCAGCAGGTCCGGGGAGAGGAAGATCGCGGCGGCCGCCGGGGGGTACTGCCACATGATGTCGTTGTGCGGCAGGGTCCAGTGGACCAGCACGTTGTACCAGTTGTGGTAGGTCGCGGTGACCTCCACCCGGACGACGTTCGAGCTGAAGAAGTCGTGGACGAGCATCCAGAGCATCGCCGCCCTGGTGGCCAGCCAGATGCCCGCGATGCCCAGAAGGGCGCCGCGTCCTCGCATGGCCGCTTCGAAGGAGGCCCGCCGGCCGCGCGCGGCGGGCGCCGCCGACGCGGTTGCGGTGGGGTGGGCTGTGGGGCTGCTGGTCGTGGTCATCGGCCCGAAGTCTACCCAGTCATTTATTCCACTTCTTTGACTGAGAACCTTCAAAAGTGGGTACCGGTATACGCCCTGGTCAGCCCCGAGCCGCCGGAAATTCCTCAGGCCTGCGGGCGTCCCATGGCCCGGTACGTCCACCCGGCCCCACGCCACCGCAGCGGGTCCAGCGCGTTCCGCCCGTCCAGGATCAGCCGGTCCGTGACCACGGAACCCAGCTCCGCGGGGTCGAGTTCACGGAACTCCCGCCACTCGGTGAGGTGCAGCACGACCTCCGCACCACGGGCCGCGGCCAGCGCGGAGTCGGCGTAGCCGAGGGTGGGGAAGACGCGGCGGGCGTTGTCCATGCCCTTGGGGTCGTAGACGGTGACCTGCCCGCCCTGCAGGTGGATCTGCCCGGCCACGTTCAGCGCCGGCGAGTCGCGCACGTCGTCCGAGTCGGGCTTGAAGGTGGCGCCCAGCACGGCCACCCGCTTGCCCAGGAAGGACCCGCCCACCGCCTCGCGCGCCAGCTCGACCATGTGGCCGCGGCGCCGCATGTTGATGGAGTCGACCTCCCTGAGGAAGGTCAGCGCCTGGTCGGCGCCCAGTTCGCCGGCCCGGGCCATGAACGCCCGGATGTCCTTGGGCAGGCAGCCGCCGCCGAAACCGATGCCGGCGCGCAGGAACTTGGCGCCGATCCGCTCGTCGTAACCGATGGCCTCGGCGAGCTTGACGACGTCACCGCCGGCGGCCTCGCACACCTCGGCCATGGCGTTGATGAAGGAGATCTTGGTGGCGAGGAAGGAGTTGGCGGCCGTCTTGACCAGCTCGGCCGTCGGGAAGTCGGTCACCACCAGCGGGGTCCCCTCCGCCATCGGCGTCGCGTACACCTCCCGCAGCAGCTTCTCCCCGCGCTCGCCCCGCACACCGATGACGATCCGGTCGGGGTGCAGGGTGTCCTGCACGGCGAAGCCCTCGCGCAGGAACTCCGGGTTCCACGCCAGTTCCACGTCCGCGCCCGCCGGAGCCAGCGCGGCGAGCTTCGCGGCGAGCCGCTCGGCCGACCCCACCGGGACGGTGGACTTCCCCACCACCAGGGCGGGCCGCGTCAGATGCGGTGCCAGCGACTCCATGGCGGAGTCCACATACGACATGTCACACGCGTACTCGCCGTGCTTCTGCGGCGTGTTCACGCACACGAAGTGGACGTCGCCGAACTCCCCGACCTCCTCCCACGACCGAGTGAACCGCAGCCGCCCGGTGGACGCCGGCAGCCCGGCGACGTGCTGGGCGAGCAGCTCCTCCAGCCCCGGCTCGTACATCGGGACCCGGCCCGCGGCCAGCATCTCGATCTTCTCCGGCACCACGTCCAGCCCCAGCACCTCGAACCCGAGCTCCGCCATGGCCGCGGCGTGCGTGGCGCCCAAGTAGCCGGTGCCGATCACGGTGATCTTGAGGGGGGCCATGGATGCTCCAGAGGTGCGGGGCCGTTTGCGGCCCCCGAGCATAGTCGGGCCGGTCCCTGGGGACGTTCCCGGGAGCATCCGGAGGATCCGGCTGTCACGCAGCTCACGTACGCGCCGCATATCGCTGCACCGGGCCCGGGAACTAGAATTTGGGTTACTTAACGGTAGTTAGCATCCCGCGCCGAGCGCACGCCAGCGACGCACAGCCGCCGGCCTGCCACCGGCGCCGCAGACTGGGGAGTGAAAGATCTTGGCGGGTTCTGCCGACTTCGACCTGTACCGCCCGGCCGAGGAGCACGACATGCTCCGCGAGTCGGTCCGCGCGCTCTGCGAGGCGAAGATCCTCCCGTTCGCGGCCACGGTCGACGAGGAGGCGCGCTTCCCGCAGGAGGCCCTCGACGCCCTCGTCGCCAACGACCTGCACGCCGTCCACGTGCCCGAGACCTACGGCGGCGCCGGCGCCGACGCCCTCGCCACGGTCATCGTGATCGAGGAGGTGGCCCGCGTCTGCGCCTCCTCCTCCCTGATCCCGGCCGTCAACAAGCTCGGCTCCCTCCCGGTGATCCTCTCCGGCTCCGAGGAGCTCAAGGCCAAGTACCTCGGCCCGCTGGCCAAGGGCGACGCGATGTTCTCCTACTGCCTCTCCGAGCCCGACGCGGGCTCCGACGCGGCCGGCATGAAGACCCGCGCGGTCCGCGACGGCGACTTCTGGGTCCTCAACGGCGTCAAGCGCTGGATCACCAACGCGGGCGTCTCCGACTACTACACGGTCATGGCCGTCACCGACCCCGAGAAGCGCTCCAAGGGCATCTCGGCCTTCGTCGTCGAGAAGTCGGACGAGGGCGTCTCCTTCGGCGCCCCGGAGAAGAAGCTCGGCATCAAGGGCTCCCCGACGCGCGAGGTCTACCTCGACAACGTCCGTATCCCCGCCGACCGCATGATCGGCGCCGAGGGCACCGGCTTCGCCACCGCGATGAAGACCCTCGACCACACCCGCATCACCATCGCCGCCCAGGCCCTCGGCATCGCCCAGGGCGCCCTGGACTACGCGAAGGGCTACGTCCAGGAGCGCAAGCAGTTCGGCAAGCCGATCGGCGACTTCCAGGGCGTCCAGTTCATGCTCGCGGACATGGCCATGAAGATCGAGGCCGCCCGCCAGCTGACCTACGCGGCCGCCGCCAAGTCCGAGCGCGTCGACTCCGACCTGACCTTCTTCGGCGCCGCGGCCAAGTGCTTCGCCTCCGACGTCGCGATGGAGGTCACCACGGACGCCGTCCAGCTCCTCGGCGGCTACGGCTACACCCGCGACTACCCGGTCGAGCGCATGATGCGCGACGCGAAGATCACTCAGATCTACGAGGGCACGAACCAGGTCCAGCGCATCGTCATGGCCCGCAACCTGCCGTAACGCGCACCGGCCCGCTCCATCCCCACGACAAGGCCCCGGCGTCCGCCGAGGGCCTTGTCGCGCTTGCGTCCGGCCGCGGAGCGCGGGTGGCCGGGGGGTGGAGGCGAAGGGTTCTTTTGTAACGATTCCGATCCAGCGGGTGGGGTCGTGGGCGGTGTGCGCCCCCGGTGGGCGGTGTGCTGCCGGTGTGGGGCGCATCGATCGGGGGGTCCCGGGGGGTTGCGGTGTGCGGCCGGATGTGGTGGGGCGGGTTTCCGGGCTGAGCAGGGGGTCTTCCGTCCGGGGCGGTGCGTGCCGCCCTTATATAGGGGACGGGCCGGGGGCCTCGGGCCCGCACCGGGCGGAACCCGTCGTAACCGGAACGTTGCCGGAGCCGGGCCGGGCGGGGATCCGACGGGATTCGCAGCGTGCGGGATGGGCTAACTTTGAAGCTTCGTACGCCTGAACCGGTTGGGGAGAGAACAAAATGACGGAAGCGATCCTGCTGGTCGGCGGGCAGGGGACGCGTCTGCGCCCCGTGACGGTGAACACCCCCAAGCCGATGGTTCCGGCAGCGGGCGTCCCGTTCCTCGCCCACCAGATAGCCAGGGCCGCCGCCGCCGGTGTCACGCACATCGTGATGGCCACCTGCTACCTCGCCGAGGTCTTCGAGCCCTACTTCGGTGACGGATCCGACTTCGGCATCAGCCTGGAGTACGTCGTCGAGGACGAGCCGCTGGGTACGGGCGGCGCCATCCGCAACGCCGCCCAGCGCCTGACCGGCGGCCCGGACTCCCCCGTCCTCGTCTTCAACGGCGACATCCTGACCGGCCTCGACATCGCCGGCCTGGTCGAGTCCCACCAGGCGGCCGACGCCGACGTCTCCCTCCACCTCGTGCGCGTCGAGGACCCCCGCGCCTTCGGCCTGGTCCCCACCGACGCCGACGGCCGGGTCCTCGCGTTCACCGAGAAGCCGGAGACCCCCGAAGAGATCATCACCGACCAGATCAACGCCGGCTGCTACGTCTTCCGCCGCAGCGTGATCGACTCCATTCCGGCCGGCCGACCGGTATCCGTCGAGCGTGAGACCTTCCCCGGCCTCCTCGCCTCCGGTGCCAAGCTGCACGGCGTGACCGAGGACACCTACTGGCTGGACCTCGGCAAGCCCGAGTCCTTCGTCCAGGCCTCCGCCGACCTCGTGCGCGGCATCGTCTCCTCCCCGGCCGTCCCCGGTCCCCGCGGCGAGGCCCTGGTCCTGCCCGGTGCCCAGGTGGCGGAAGGCGCCAAGCTGACGGGCGGTACCGTTGTGGGTGCCGGCGCCCGGATCGAATCGGGTGCTGTCGTCCAGGGCTCCATCGTGCTGGACGGCGCGATCCTCGGCGCGGACACGGTGGTGAACGCCAGCCTCATCGGCGCCGGCGCCTCGGTGGGTTCGCGCACCGTCGTGACCGGTGCCGTCATCGGTGACGGTGCCGTCGTGGGGGCTGACAACGAACTTCGTGCAGGGGTTCGGGTGTGGTGCGAGGCCGAACTGCCCGACGCAGCCGTCCGCTTCTCCTCCGACCGGTGACCAACTCAGTGAGGCATAACCCTGTGATAGGCGAGCAGCAGACTCCCCGCAAGACCGACGTTGCCACCACCAAGCTCCCCGACACCTGGGCGCACACCCCCCTCACCGTGGTCATGCCGACCTACAACGAGGCGGGCAACCTCCCGGGCATGGTCGAGCTGCTCATGGGCCTCGACCAGCCGGGCCTGCGCCTGCTGGTCGTCGACGACTCCTCGCCCGACGGCACCGGCAAGATCGCCGACGAGCTCGCGGAGGGCTACCTCACCGAGGACGGCAAGCCGCGCATGTCGGTCCTGCACCGCACCGCGAAGGACGGCCTCGGCCGCGCCTACGCGGCCGGCATGGCCAAGGCCGTCGAGGACGGCGCCGAGTACGTGCTCCAGATGGACGCGGACGGCTCCCACCCGGCCGGCAAGATCGCCGAGATGCTGGGCGTGGCCCGCTCCACCGGCGCCGGCCTGGTCGTGGGCTCCCGCTACGTGCCGGGCGGCACCCTGTCCGACGCCTGGGGCGCGCACCGCAAGCTGCTCTCCCGCTGGGCGAACGCGTACGCGAGCACCATCCTGGGCACCCGCGTCCGTGACATCACGGGCGGCTTCAACCTGTGGAGCGCGGCGGCGCTGAAGGCGATCGACCTCGCGTCGATCGGCAGCGCCGGCTACAGCTTCCAGGTGGAGATGAAGTACAAGGCCCTGCGCCGCGGCTTCCAGGTGATGGAGGTCCCGATCCACTTCGAGGACCGCACCGTCGGCGAGTCGAAGATGAACCTGGCCGTGCAGCTGGAGTCCATCGCGATGCCGTGGAAGCTCCGTGCCGCGGCGGGCAAGAAGAAGTAGTGGTGACGATGTGAGGAAGGGGCGCCCCCGCCGGGGGCGCCCCTTCTCGTCGTCTCCGGCCCTGTCGTCTCAGGCCCTGGTGGCCGCCGCCGGGCGGCGTTCCAGGAAGCGCTTGAGCGCGCGGGCCGCCGGGCGTTCCACGAAGCGCTGGATCAGCCAGGAGACCAGCAGCATCACGGCCATCGCCGACAGCAGCAGCGTCCACGGCTCGACGTCGCGGTGCCACTGCCTCAGCATCGTCAGGCCGGCCTGCTGGTGCAGCAGGTACAGCGGGTACGACATGGCGCCCGCGGCGGAGAGCCAGCGCCAGTTGATCCGGTCCAGTCGGCCCAGGGCCACGGCGGCCATGACGGCGTAGCAGAGGGTGATGACGAGCAGGCACATCTCCCAGGACAGCCGGTCGCCCTTGACGGTGTTCCAGCGGACGATGTCGTTGAGCCAGCGCTGCATCAGCAGCCAGGAGAAGAACAGCAGCGCCCACGGCTCTCCCGCCCGCGGCCCCTCGCGCCGGATCAGGTAGAAGCAGATGCCGGAGATGAACAGCGGCGAGTAGTCCGGGTTGGCCAGGACGTCGAGGACGGGCAGGCCGGAGCCCGGCGCGAGCAGCGAGGCGATGGTCCAGATCCAGCAGAAGTTCAGCACCTTGCGGTACGTCAGCCCGCTCCAGGCGACCACCGCGAAGATCAGGTAGAAGCGGATCTCGGACCACAGCGTCCAGTAGGAGGCGTCCAGCGGGGCGGCCCCCAGCGGGGTCTGCACCATCGTCAGGTTGGTCAGGATCTGGCTGAGCGCCGGTCCGGCGCCGCCGAAGGGCTTGCCGAAGGCCAGCAGCACGCCCATCGTCAGCAGGACGCAGAACCAGTACGCGGGGGCCAGGCGGACCACCCGGCTGCGCAGGTAGCTGCCGAGCGGCCGCCCCCAGGCCGACATGCAGATGACGAAGCCGCTGATCATGAAGAACAGCTCGACGCCCATCCAGCTGTAGCGGCCGACGACGGTCAGCCAGCCGAACGGGTCGCGGCCCCACAGCTCCTGACGGGTGTAGTGGTGGACGAGCACCAGCAGGGCGGCCAGGATCCGCAGACCGTCCAGGACGTACAGCCGGTTCCGCGCCGCGGGCGCGGACGGCTGTGCCTGTTCCGGCAGTGCGGGCAGGACGAGGGGTCTGTCGCCGTCTTCCCGTCGCTCTTCGAGGGCGCGCGGGGACGGGTGCAGGGACATGAACGCTCCACGGGCAGGACGGACGCCCCGCCCGAAATGTTGACGGCCGCGCCGGAACACGGGCCCTCCGCGTGATCCCCCCGGCGGTCGGGCCGCAACAGTCTTACGAGAAAACCATCGCACTGTCCACAACGCCCGGTTGGGGATGCGCCACACCCTCACCCGTTCGGTGGGCGGCCGTCGCCCGGTTCACTGCCCCCTGACGGTGACCTTCTGGTCGTTCTGGATCTCCTTGACCAACTGCTGGACCTTCGCCTTGTCCCAGACGAGGTTGCCGCCCCGCTGTCCGGAGATCGGCATGTTCATCGACACGCCCTCGCCGCTGCTGATGCCCTTCATGGCGAAGAACATCTCGCCCATGTCCCACAGGGACATGTCCTTGTCGACGATGAGCGTGTCCAGGCCGGCGCCCATCACCGGGTAGAGGGAGAAGGGGTTGAGGATGGTGCCGGGGGTGGCGGCCTGGCTGGCGAGCGCGGACAGGAACTTCTGCTGGTTCTTCGTCCGCTGGAGGTCCGACTCCGCGAAGGCGTAGCGGGTGCGGACGAAGGCCAGGGACTGCTCGCCGTTGAGGGTCTGCTTGCCCGCCTTGAAGTCGGCGCCTGACTTCTCGTCCTTGAAGCCCTGTTCGATGTCGAGCTCCACGCCGCCCAGCGCGTCCACGATGTTCGCGAAGCCGGCGAAGCCGATCTCCGCGTAGTGGTCGATGCGCAGGCCGGTGTTGAACTCCACCGTCCGCACCAGCAGCTCCGGGCCGTCGTCGGCGTACGCGGCGTTCAGCTTGGTCCGCTTGCCGGTGCCGGCGTACTTCTTGCCCGACTGGGAGCCGACGAAGGAGGGGATCTCCACGTCCGAGTCGCGGGGCAGCGAGACCATGGTGTTCCCGCTGGAGCATTTGGCCAGGACCATCATCGAGTCGGTGCGCTTGCCCTCGGCGGAGCCCGTGTGGAGCTTCTTCTTCTCCTCGTCGGACATGCCCTCGCGGCTGTCGGAGCCCACGATCAGGTAGGTCGTGCAGTCGCCTTCCTTCGGCCGCTCGATCACCTTGGACAGGTCGACCTCGCGGCGGACCTGGGAGTCGGCCCAGAAGTAGGTGCCGATCCCGGTGACCAGGAGTACGGAGACGATCGCGATCGACCCGATCTTGATCCGCTTGCGCCAGTCGGGCGCGGGACCGGCGGGG
>NZ_JZWV01000625.1 GCF_000966975.1 Streptomyces katrae
CGGGCGCGGGACCGGCGGGCCGGCCCGTACCGCCGGGGCCGCCCGGTCCGCCGGGGCGCCCGGGGCCGCCGGGGCCCGAGGGGCGGCCGGGGCCGGAGGGGCGTCCGTAGACCTGGCCGGTGTTGTACCCGCTGTCGTACGCCGCGTCGGGGTCCTGCCGCTGCTGCGGCGGCACGCCGTAGCCCGGGCCGGGCCGCGCGCCGGGCGGCGGGGCCTGCGGGGGGACCGGGGTCCGGCCGGGGCCCTGTGCGGGACGGGGCTGCGGCCGGGGAGGCCGGGGGGCCTGCGGCTGCCGCTGGACGTGCCGCATCCGCTGCGGCCCCTCCGGCTGCGCCTGCCCGCTGCCGCGCCCGTACCCGTCATCGCGTCGGCCGCGCGCGTCGCGCTCGCCGCCGAAACCGTCCCAGTCACTCATGCGCACAAGGATGCCCGGCCGGTAGCGGGCCGGGACACCCCGGTGGGGTCTTCGTACCGGGGCTGTTGCACACCTGATGCCTGGGCTACGCACTTAAGGTGGCTGCATGACACAGATACCGGAGGCGCTGGAGGGCAAGCCGATCTCGGCGTCCCGGACCACCCTCAGCCACATCATGACCGCGGCCGACACGAACCTCCTCGGCTCCGTGCACGGCGGTGTGATCATGAAGCTGGTGGACGACGCGGCCGGAGCCGTCGCCGGGCGCCACTCCGGCGGTGCCGCCGTCACCGCCTCCATAGACGAGATGGGTGCCGCCGTCACCGCCTCCATGGACGAGATGGCCTTCCTCGCCCCCGTCCGCGTCGGCGACCTGGTCCACGTCCGGGCGCAGGTCAACTGGACGGGCCGCTCCTCGATGGAGATCGGCGTACGGGTGCTCGCGGAGCGGTGGAACGAGTCCACCCCCGCCACCCAGGTCGGCAGCGCCTACCTCGTCTTCACGGCGGTGGACGCGGAGGGCAAGCCCCGCCCGGTCCCGCCGGTGATCCCGGAGACCGAGCAGGACGAGCGCCGCTACCAGGAGGCGCAGATCCGCCGCACCCACCGCCTCGCCCGGCGTCAGGCGATCAAGGAGCTGCGCGAGCGCCGACTCGCCGAGGGCCTGGACGAGGACTGACCCCGGCCCGGGCCGGGGGGCCGGAGCATACGGGAGCCTTACCCTTTGTCCCCGTATGCTGATACGTCGACGTCCGGCTCCCGCACGAGTGACGGCCGTGCACCCACGACCGGCCCACGACCGGCCCACGACCGGCACTGCCGCGGAGACCCCTTGATGCCGACTGCCACCCAGACCGCACCCGCGCCCGCCGCCCCCGCCCCGGCGGGCCGGCGCCGGCTGCCCGTGCCCGACTGGCTGTGGGCCGCGCTGCTGACCCTGGCGGTGACCGTCTTCCGGGCCGGGACCCCGCAGCTGTGGCGCGACGAGCTGGCCAGCTGGGAGGCCGCCTCCCGCGGCACCGGTGAGCTGATCGGGATGCTGGGGCACGTCGACGCCGTCTCCGGCCTGTACTACCTGCTGCTGCACTGCTGGGTCTCCGTCTTCGGGGACTCCGCCGCGATGCTCCGGCTGCCGTCGGGGCTGGCCATGGCCGGTGCCGCGGCGCTGGTGGTACTGATCGCGCGGGCCCTGTTCGACCGCCGGACCGCCGTGTTCGCGGGGCTGCTGTTCGCGCTGCTGCCCGCCGTCACCCGGTACGGCACCGAGGCCCGGTCGTACGCCTTCGTGGTGCTCGCCGTGACCGCCGCGACCTGGCTGCTGCTGCGGGCGCTGGAGCGGCCGTCGGCCTGGCGCTGGGCGGGGTACTCCGCCCTGGTCGCCGTGTCGGGGCTGCTGCACATGGTGTCCCTGCTGGTGCTGCTGCCGCACGCGATGATCGTCGTCCTGCGGTGGTGGCGCGGCCGGCGTAGCCGCACCGTGGTGTCGTTCGCGGTGGCGGCCGTGGCCGGGCTGGTGCCGGTGGTTCCGCTGGTGCTGCTGGGGCGGCGGCAGGTCGGCCGGCAGATCAGCTGGATCGACACCCCGCGCATGCGGGACATCTCCGGGCTCTGGGACAACCTGTTCGCCTCCCCGCTGGTGGGTCTGGGCATCGCCGCGCTGGCGCTGCTGCCGCTCGCGTGGCCGCGGGGCCGGCGCCCCGCCGTGGAGGTGATGCTGCTGGGGGCCGTGCCCATCGGCGCCTGCTTCGTGGCCTCGCAGGGCAGTTCCTCGTACTTCATCGACCGCTACGTGCTGTTCACCGTCCCCGCGTGGGCGATCCTCGCCGCCGCCGGGCTGGCGGCGCTGCGGCCCCGGGCGGCCGGTGCGGCCGGGCTGGCGGCGCTGGTCCTGCTCGGTGCCCCCGACCAGCGTCAGCTCCGTACCGAGCAGGCGAAGGAGACCTCGGACGGCATCGCGGCGGCGCGGGTGATCGCCAAGGGCTACCGGCCCGGTGACGGCTTCGTCCCGCCGCGCGGCAAGCTGGAGCGGGTGTTCATGATCGACTATCAGATCGCCTACTACCTGCCCGACCGGGTCCGGCTCCGCGACGTCTTCGCCGAGCGGTCGGCGGTGGCGTCCGAGGACCTGTTCCCCGTGGAGTGCAAGCAGCCCGAGAGCTGCCTGGGCGACACGAAGCGGATCTGGCTGGTGACGCGGGACACCGGCGACAACCACGACCCGTACAACCGGCTCCCCGCGGCCCCGAAGAAGGCCCTGAAGGACCACTACCGGGTCGCTTCGACCACCGAGGTGCGCGGGCTGCACGTCTCCCTGCTGGAGCGGGTGAAGTAGCGGGCCCCGTGCCGGGCGCGACGCTACTTCCCGCACACCACCTGGTCGCCGGTGACCACGCCGAACTCGCCCTGGAGGGGGTCCTCGGCCCGGACGGGTACGACCTTGGCGTAGTCGGAGCCGGCGATCACCAGTACCGTCCGGCCCTGCCCGGCGACCGCGCGGAGTTCGCTGCCGGGCAGGGCCGCCGCCACCGTGCGGGCGGAGCGGTCCCAGCGCGGGTCGTACGCGATCACCGTGCGGCGGACGTCGCGGCCGGCACCGCTCGCGGGGGTGCCGGTGGTGTCGAAGCCGGTGGCGCGCAGGGCGGAGTCCACCCGTCCGCCGAGCCCGTCGATGCGGGTGCCGTTCTCCACCTGGACGCGGACCTGCTGCGGGGGCACGTCCACCGTGACGGGTGACGGCGCGGCCGCGGCCGCGGGCCGGCCGGCGGGGCGGCGGGGCGGCCGGGGCGGGGCGGGGCCAGCGGGCGGTCCTCGCGCAGGGACTCGAAGAGCTGGGCGGCCTTGTGGTCGTCCCACTTGACGGTCGAGCCGATCCCCTTGACCGGGTAGGAGGCGTCCCCGATCGGGACGGAGGCGAACTCGGACGAGGAGGGGGTGAAGCCCCGCATGGCCTGGCCGAGCGCCAGCATCTGCTCGGAGCCGAAGTCCTTGTCGGCACGCACCGAGCCCAGCAGGGTGGAGCTGACCTCCTTGAACTTCACCGGGTTGAGCAGCACCCCGCCGCCGGTCGCCTGCTTGATCAGGGCGGCGACGAACCGCTGCTGGCGCTGCATCCGGCCCAGGTCGGCGGCCCCGTCGACATGGCGGGAGCGGACGTACTGCAGGGCCTGGCCGCCGGTGAGGCGGTGGGTGCCGGGCAGCAGGTGCAGGCCGGTGTTCTGGTCGTGGA
Organism: Streptomyces katrae; assembly: GCF_000966975.1. GTDB lineage: Bacteria > Actinomycetota > Actinomycetes > Streptomycetales > Streptomycetaceae > Streptomyces > Streptomyces katrae. Next base: position 3,642 of record NZ_JZWV01000625.1, read on the forward strand.
GGGCCTTGGCGGTGCAGATCTCCACCCCGCCCATCGCGTCGACGGTCCGCATGAAGCTGGTGAAGTCGACCTCCAGATAGTGGTCGATCTTGACCCGGGTCATGTTCTCCACGGTGCGCACGGTCAGGTTGGGCCCGCCCTCGGCGTAGGCGGCGTTGAGTTTGACGGGGTGGGGGCGGTGGGGTCTGCCGGTGACCGGGTCCTGGTGGGCGGGGAGTTCGGCGTAGCTGTCGCGGGGGAGGCTGACCACGCTGGCCCGCTGCTGGTCGGCGGACAGGTGCACCAGCATGATCGTGTCCGTGCAGTGGCAGGGCTCCCCGCCGAGCCGGTACTCGCGCTTCTCCTCCGGGGTGATCTTGTCCCGGCCGTCGGTGCCGACCAGCAGGAAGTTCACCCCGTGCCCGGCCTGCGGGCGGTTCTTCATGTCCTTGAAGGGGTCCACCCGTTCGATGCCGGTGTCCAGCCCGGTCATCACGGCGTGCCCGACGGCCCCCGAGCCCAGGACCACCAGGGAGACCCCGGCCGCGATCCGCACGCCCCAGCGGGGCCGGTCGCGCCGGCCGCGGGCCGTACCGCCGCGTCCGCCGCCCTTGCGTGCGCGCTGCGGCTGGGCCGGCCCGGCGGGCCGGGTGGGGCGGTGCGGCTGGGGCACGGGGGACACCTCCCGGTACGTCGGGCAGATTCGTCAGAACAGTAGGCCCATACGATCAGCGTCTGTCCCTACCGCTCGTCCGCCGCGCACCCGTTTCCCCCGTACGCGGTAACGTGACACCGATACCCGACCGTGAAGGACGACATGCCCGCCCAGCAGCCCGCAGTCTCGGTGATCATGCCGGTGCTCAACGAGGAGCGCCATCTGCGTGACTCCGTCCGGCACATCCTCGGACAGGAGTACGCAGGGGAGATGGAGGTGGTCATCGCGCTCGGGCCGTCCACGGACCGCACCGACGAGATCGCCGCCGAACTCGTCCGCGAAGACCCCCGTGTCCACACCGTCCCCAACCCCACGGGCCGGACCCCCGCCGCCCTCAACGCCGCGATCAAGGCCTCCCGCCACCCGATCGTCGTCCGCGTCGACGGCCACGGCATGCTCTCCCCGAACTACATCGCCACCGCCGTCCGCCTCCTGGAGGAGACCGGCGCGCAGAACGTCGGCGGCATCATGCACGCCGAGGGGGAGAACGCCTGGGAGGAGGCCGTCGCCGCCGCGATGACCTCGAAGATCGGCGTCGGCAATGCGGCCTTCCACACCGGCGGCCAGGCCGGCCCCGCCGAGACCGTCTACCTCGGCGTCTTCCGCCGCGAGGCCCTCGAACAGCAGGGCGGCTACAACGAGGAGTTCATCCGCGCCCAGGACTGGGAGCTGAACTTCCGCATCCGCGAGGCCGGCGGGCTGATCTGGTTCTCGCCCGAGCTGAAGGTCCAGTACCGGCCGCGGCCCTCCGTGCGCGCCCTGGCCAAGCAGTACAAGGACTACGGCCGCTGGCGGCACGTCGTGGCCCGCTACCACGCCGGCTCCATCAACGCGCGCTACCTGGCCCCGCCGACCGCCGTCTGTGCGATCGCGGCCGGGCTGGTCGCGGGCGTCGCCGTCACCCCGTGGGCGTTCGCCGTCCCGGCCGGCTACCTCGCGGCGATCACCGCCGGCTCCGTCCCGGCCGGCAAGGGGCTGCCGCTGAAGGCCCGGGCGCGGATCCCCGTGGCCCTCGCGACCATGCACATGTGCTGGGGCTACGGCTACCTCACCAGCCCGCGCTCGCTCGCCCGCAAGGTCATCGCCAGCCGCCGCCCCTCGGTGCGCCGCGACCCGGCCGAGGTCTGAGGGACGGCGCACCACGCGAAGGGGTGACCCGGTCCGCAGCGGACCGGGTCACCCCTTCGCGTTCGGCGCGGCCGCCGGCTCACCAGCGGTACGGCTTGTAGACCTCCATGCAGGCGCCGGTGTCGGAGCCGTTGATCGCGTCGGCGGTGTCCGGGATCGCACCGGCCGCCGGCGGGGCCTGCTGCGGGAAGGCGTTGCCCTCGCGCCAGTCCGCGCCCACGATCAGGGTGATCTTCGAGACGTCGGCCGACTGCTGCACCGCCGTGTTCGGGATGCCCAGGGAGGCCGCCACGCTCTGCGCCTCGTCCGCCAGGTCCGGCGTCGGGTAGCGCACCACGGTGGTCTTCTCCGGGGTCAGCGCGGTGTCCGCCTTGGCGCCGGTGAAGCCCTTGGAGACCAGGACGTCCGCGATCGCGTTCGCCCGGTGGGGCGCCAGCGGCTGGCCGGCGGCGGTGCCGTTGACCACGTTGACGGCGATCTTGTCCGGGGTGGTGACCGGGGCCTTCGAAGGCTCCTGGCCGGGCTGCGCGGGCGGCTGCGAGCCGGCCGGAGCGGGCTGCGGGGCCGACGGGCTCTGCGCGGCCTGGGGGCTCTGCGCGGCCTGCGGCTCCCCGTTCTTGTCGAAGGCGATGTCCTTGCGGAGCATCGTCCACAGCTTGTCGGCGTCCGCCGGGTTCACTATGAGCCGGTCCTCGTCCCGGGGGTCCTGGAAGGTCGGCATCGTCGTCATCGTGATGCGGTTGGTGGGGACGTCCTTGAGCTGCATGGCCAGGTTGTAGAGCTTCTTGACCGAGCCGATCTCCTCCGAGACCTCCAGGGCCTTGGTCGCCGCCTCCGCCAGGTCCGTGATCCGGCCGACGTCGGTGAAGGCGTTCTGGCTCTTGAGCTCGCGCATCATCGAGTTCATGTACATGTGCTGGGCCTGAGCCCGGCCCAGGTCGCTGCTGAACGCGTGCCGGGTGCGCAGCCACTGCAGCGCCTGCTCGCCCTTGACCCGGGTCGTGCCCTTCTGGAGCTTGAGGCCGGAGCCGCCGCCGGAGGTGGGCAGGGGCCGGTCCCAGACGTTGTCCTTGACGCAGACCGGGACGCCGCCGACCGCGTCGGCCATCTTCACGACACCGGAGAAGTCGATCATCATCCAGTGGTCGATGTAGACGTTGGTCAGCTTCTCCCAGGTGGCCAGGGTGCAGCCGGGGCCGCCGCGACCGAGCGACTCGTTGATCATCGCGTAGGTCTTCTTGAACTTCTCGCCGGTCTTCGGATCCGTGCACTCGGGAATGTCCACCCGGGTGTCGCGCGGAATGCTCACCACCGAGGCGTTCTCCCGGTCGGCCGACACGTGCAGCAGCATCTGCACGTCGGCGAGCGGGGCGTTGCCCACCGTGTCGCGGCTGCCGCCGAGTTCCACGTTCTCCGGCTTGTTGCGGCTGTCGGAGCCGATCAGCAGGATGTTCAGCGGGCGCTGGCCCTTGGCGTTGGCGTGGGTCTTCTCCACGCCGCTCTCACCGCTCAGGCGCTGCCCGCTGCGGATGTTGCCGTCGAGATGACGGTAGTAGAGGTACCCGGCCGCCGAGGTTCCCAGGATCAGGAACGCCAGGACGGACGCCACCCAGAACAGCACCCGCCGGCGGCGCCGGCGGACGGGGATGCCACCGCCCGGGGGCCGGGCGCCGTCGCCCTCGCCCTTCCGGGGTGGGGGCACCGTGCCGGACGCCTTCTTCTTGCCGCCTTCGGATATGCCGTCGGCGGCCTTGTCGGGCGCCCCCTCCCCCCGCACGCTGCTGTGCATCACGCGTACCCCCCTCAAGATTCTTAACTGGTCGGTATTGTGCCGGTCCTGCCGGCTACCGCCCCATCGGCGGTCTGTGGACTTCCGGCGGGCAGCCTAAGAGCCGCCCGTTCCCGCATCTCCGCGCCGTACCCCGGCGTCCGCCGGTGCGGCAGGTCACTTGGCGCAGACCGCCTTGTCCGCCTCGACCCGCTGGACCCCCTCGGGAGCCTGCTGCGGGGCCGCCGCGCCGAGCGGCGTGCCGGGCTCCTTGAAGTCGGCGCCCAGGGTCAGCTTCATCGGGGTCTTCGGCCCCGCGTCGGCCGCACCGGGCTTCAGCGCCGAAGCGGGCAGGCCCATCATGTCGGCCAGCGCCCTGGCCTGGTCGGCCTGGTTGGGGGCGTACTCCAGCTGCGTGGCGGCCAGCCGCGCCGAGGCGTTGCCGTGGTTGCCGGCCTTGTAGACGCCCTTGCTGTTCTGCAGCCAGGTCAGAGTGGTGGACGCCGATCCCGGCGGGCCGCCGCCGTTGTACACGTCCACCCGGACGTCCCCGGCGGGGGCGCGGTTCCCCTGGAGCAGCGCGTCCTGCTTGCTCTTGGCGTCGGCCTCGGCCGCGTCCTTGGCGGCCTGCTCCTTCTTCTCCACCTCCGTGAGGGACACGTCCCCCCGGATCATCTGCAGGAGCGGGTCCGCCTGCGCGGAGTTCACGACCACGGTCGCCTTGCGGTTCGCCGGCTCGTTCGGGTTGTCGATCACCGGCAGCGTCGTGAACGTGACGTTCTTGGGGTTGATGTCCTTCAACTCGCCCGCGAGGGCGGTGAGCTTGCCGATGGAGCCCAGTCCCTGGTCCACGGTCAGCGACTTCGTCGCCGCCTCCGCCAGCGAGAAGAACTTCTTCGGACTGGTCAGCGTCTCCTTGGACTTCATCTCGCGCATCATCGAACCCAGGAACTGCTGCTGGGTCTTGATCCGGTCCAGGTCGCTCTCGTTGCCGAAGGAGTGCCGGGTCCGGACGAAGGCCAGCGCCTGCTCGCCCTCCAGCCGGTGCTCACCCGCCTTCAGGTTCAGCTTCGAATCGCGGTCGTTGACGTCCTTCGCCAGGCAGACGGGCACCCCGCCCACCGCCGTGCTCAGGTTCTTCACCGCGTTGAAGTCGACCATCATGAAGTTGTCGACGTCCAGGCCGGTCAGCTGTTTGACCGTGCGCATCGTGCAGCCCGGGTCACGGCCCTCCTGCCCCAGGCTGTTGTTGAAGCGGGTGCCCCGGGTGCCGGGGATCTCCTTGACCGAGCCGTCGACCTTCGTCGGGCAGGCCGGGATGTCGGTGATCAGATCGCGCGGGATGGACAGCGCGGTCGCGTTGCTGCGGTCCTTGGAGACGTGGAAGAGGATCGTGGTGTCGGCGTGACCGACGCTGTCGGCGTCCCCGTAACCCTCGTTGCCCTTGCCGCTGCGCTTGTCGGTGCCGATGACCAGGATGTTGATCGGCTGGTCCTTCTTGAACCCGCCGCCCGCGCCGCCGGTGTCGATGACCTTCAGGTTGTCGTTGAGGTGCTCGTAGTAGAGGTACGAGCCGACCCCGCCGCCGACCAGCAGGAACGCCAGGGTGCCGCCGGTGACCGTGAGCAGCC
>NZ_JZWV01000626.1 GCF_000966975.1 Streptomyces katrae
ATGCGGTACCAGAGCAGGAACGCCACCGCCGTGACCAGCACCGCGAGGTAGCCCACCGCCGCCCACTGCGCCGCCCCCAGCTCCGCCACCGCGGACGGCGACTCCGTGAACACCGCCGGCCCGGCCAGCATCACCGCCCCCATCCACACCGCGTGCACGGACACTCCCCACGCCCCGTGCCTCCCCAGCACCGGCACCGCGAGCAGGGTGAACCCCGCCTCGCAGGCCAGCGCCAGCGCGGCCCAGCCCACCCCGGCGGCGTCCGTGCGCCCGCTCCCCTCGACCAGCACCGCGCCCGCGACCACCACCGGCGCCGCCGCCAGCACCCGGCGGCTCGGCCGGCGCCCCTCCAGCAGCGGGCCGACCACCCCGAGCAGGACCGGTACGGAGGCCACGGCGACGGCGATCACCGCCGGCTCGGCATGCGCCACACCCCGTACGACCGCCACGTTGAACAGCACCAGACCGGTCGCCGCGACCCCCGCCAGCCACAGCCACTCGCGCCCCCGGGGACGCAGGACCGGTACCCGCGCGGCCCGGGCGAGGCCGAGGAGGATCAGCGCGGCGGCGGCGTAGCGCACGGCCTGCGCGGTGAACAGCGGGGCGTCGGCGAGCGACCGCGAGACGGTGACGCTGCTGCCGACCAGCGCCATGCCGGCCACGCCCGGCGCCAGGTCGCGGACGGGGAAGGACGGACGCACGGGCAGGGCGGGACGTGAGGTGGAGGTGCTCATACGGACCAGCCTGGAGGCACAATGGTCCGGTGAGCAGGTCCAAAGAACCCTCCGACGACAGGTCCAATACAGTGGGCCGCCGGCCTGGACCGCCGGGCCCGGCCGGCTCCGACTTCCTCCAGCTCGACATCGGCCGGGCCCCCGCGGGCGGCCGCACGGAATGGCTC
>NZ_JZWV01000627.1 GCF_000966975.1 Streptomyces katrae
CTCGCCGGCCGGCTGCGCGCCGCCATCGCCGACGGCACCCTGCCCGTCGGCAGCCGGCTGCCCGCCAGCCGGGTCCTCGCCGCCGAACTGCGCGTCTCCCGCGGCCTGGTGACGGAGGCCTACCAGCGCCTCGCCGAGACGGGACAGGTGGCGGGCCGCGGCCGGGGCGGCACCGTGGTGGTCGCGGCCCCGCCGGCCGCTCCCGCCGCCCCGGCCGGCCCCGCCCCGCGCGGCGGGCCGATCGACGCGCTGCGCGCCCTGCCCTGCCGGATCGACCTCTCGCCCGGCGTACCCGACCTCACCGCCTTCCCGCGCACCGCCTGGCTCCAGGCCGAGCGCCGGGTCCTCGCCGGTCTCACCGCCGCCGACTTCGGCTACGGGGACCCCCAGGGCACCCCCGCCCTGCGCGGGGCCGTCGCCGGCTGGCTGGCCCGCAACCGGGGCATCCGCGCCGACCCCGGCGAGGTCGTCGTGGTCGCCGGGGTCGCCCAGGCCCTCGGACTGCTCGCGCAGGTACTGCCCGGTGCGGGCGTGCGCCGGGTGGCGGTGGAGGACCCCGGCTCGCTGGGGGCCCGGCAGCAGCTGGAGCACGGCGGGCTGGACACCGTGGGAGTACCGGTCGACGGGGCGGGACTGGACGTGGCCGCGCTGCGGGCGAGCGGGGCCGGGGCGGTCCTGCTGACCCCGGCGCACCAGTTCCCGACCGGGGTGGTCCTCGACGGGGAACGGCGCCGGGAGCTGCTGGCCTGGGGGGCGGCCGGCGGGCTGGTCCTGGAGGACGACTACGACGCCGAGCACCGCTACGACCGCGCCCCCGTTCCCGCGCTGCGGGCCCTGGCCCCGGAGTCGGTCGCCTACGCGGGCAGCGTGTCCAAACTCCTCGCCCCCGCGCTGCGGCTGGGCTGGCTGCTGGTCCCGCGCCGGCTGCACGAGGAGGTCGTGGAGGCCAAGCGCCACGCCGACCTCGGCAACCCGGTCCTCGCCCAGCTCGTGCTCGCCCGGCTGATGGACTCGGGTGAACTGGAGCGCCACCTGCGCTTCGTGCGCCGCCGCCACCGTCGCCGCAGGGACGCCATGCTCGACGCCGTCGCCCGCCACCTCCCCGGCGCGCGCGTGCACGGAGCGGCCGCCGGCCTGCACCTGATGGTCACCTTCGACGGCGCGGACTTCCCCGACACCGCCCTGGCCGCCGACGCCCTGACCCTCGGCGTCAAGGCCCACCCGCTCTCCTGGCACCGGATCAGCCCCGGCCCGCCCGGCCTGATCCTCGGCTACGCGGCCGGCCCGGCCGCCGAGATCGAGGAGGGCGTCTCCTTGCTGGGCCGGGCCCTGCGCACCCGGATCCGAGATCAACGGCGTTGACGCCATCCCGCCGGACACGTCTCATGGCGGACGGTGTTCCCGGCCCGGCCGGGGGGCCGGCCGGCGGCGCGGAAAGTTTTTCGGGAACGGCGGCAACCGATCGGGGAGTCACGCGTCGTGCGGGGGTGAAGGGCGAAGTTCCGCGCCCTCGCACCGACCGTGGAGATGCAACGTGAAGAACCTGAAGCGCGTTCCCCTGTCCGCCCGCCGGGCGGCCGCCGTCGCAGCCGCCGCCGGGGCGGTCCTCGCCCTCGGCGGGCCGGCCTTCGCCGCGCAGGGGGCTTCCGCCACGCCGGCGCCGCCCACCACCTCCGCGGCGCCGCACCCGGTTCCCTCCCAGCCGGCCAACGGGCAGCCCACCGCCGTCCCTTCGCACCCCGGCAGCGCCAAGCCGAGCCCGGCCCCGACCCACCCGGGCGGCGGCAACGGACAGCCCACCGCCGTGCCCTCCCTGCCCCCGGGCGCCACGCCCAGCCCGTCCGTCCCGCAGCCCGGCAGCGGGCAGCCGTCGGCCGTCCCCTCGGCGGCGCCCGGTTCCGGCGAGGGCGCCGAGCTCGCGCATACTGGCTCCTCGGCGACCACCGTCGCCCTCGGCGCCGGAGCGGCCGGGCTCGTCGCCGTGGGCGCCGGAGCCCTCTACACCGTGCGGCGCCGCGCCGGCAACTGAGGACACCCGTGCTCGCACTCGCACCACCCGCCGGCCCCGCCACGCCCGTTTCCCCCCGGGCGTGGCGGGGCTTGTGGTGGTGGCTCACCCGCCGCGAAACCCCCGCCGCGCCGGCCGGCCCCGGCGCGCGCCCCTACCCGTACACCTACGGCACGGCCGGCCGGGACCCGGGCGACACCGCGCCCGCGCCGACCGTCAGCGAGCTGTACCACGCCCACCGGCTGTCCATGGTCCGTCTCGCGGTGCTCCTCGTCGACGACCTGGGCACCGCCGAGGACGTGGTCCAGGACGCCTTCACCGCCCTGTACCGCCGCTACGGGGAAGAGATCACGGAGGTGGACAACGCGCTCGGCTACCTGCGCACCGCCGTCGTCAACACCGCGCGCTCCGTGCTGCGCCGCCGCCGCACGGCCCGCGCCTGGGTCCCGCCGGTCACGGCCGACGTCCCCTCCGCCGAGGCGTCCGTCGTCCTGGACGAGGCCCACCGCGAGGTCCTGGCGGCGCTGGCCCGGCTGACCCCGCGCCGCCGCCAGGTGCTGGTGCTCCGCTACTGGGCCGACCTCAGCGAGGCGGAGATCGCCGAGACCCTCGGCATCAGCCGGGGCTCGGTGAAGTCGAACGCCAGCCGCGCCCTGGACGCGCTGGAACGGATTCTGGAGGGACGGGTATGACCGGCGAACGCCCCGTGGAGCGCCGGCTCCGGGAGGCCCTGGAGGCCAGGGCCGGGGAGGTGACCGTGCGCTCCCTGCGCCCGGCCGAACCGCCCGGCCCGCACGTCATGGCGCCCCGGGTGCGGCTGCTGCGCCGCTCGGCCTGGGCCTTCGCGGGCCTGTCCGGGCTGGCGGCGGCGGCCCTGGCCGGGTACCTGGTCCTCGGCCCCGACGAGGCACCGGTCCGCCCGGCCCCGCCCGCCGCGCCGCCGGAGCTCACCCCGGTCCCGACCCCGACCCCGAGCACGCCGCCGAGTCCGTCGCCCTCGGCCGTGCCCTCGGTTCCGCCGTCGCAGAGCCCGGGGTCCCACCTCACCCCGACCCCGGGTCCGCCGTCGTCCTCGGGCCGTACGTCCCGTCCGACGCCGCCGTCCACGCACGCACCGGCGCAGGGTTCGGCCGTGCCCTCCGCGGGGTCGGGCGCCGGGCAGCCGACGGCGTTCCCGAGCCCGCCGCCCACGAAGGGGTAGCGGCGGGTCAGAACGTGATCGTCCGGCCCTCGGCGGAGGCCTGCCGGGCGGTGTAGGCGACGCCGTGCACCTTGAGGCCCGAGGGGTCCCAGAGGCTGATGGTGCCGCCGAGATCGCCGAGCCGGAAGCCGCCGCCGTCACCGGCGGCCACGGCGAGCGTGCTGCCCGCCGGGAGCTGCCGGGAGGGCAGGGGGAGCGGGTGCCCCTCCTCGTCGACCAGACACCAGCCGGTGAGGTCCACGGTGGCGGCGGAGGTGTTCAGCAGGGTCACGGTCCCGGCTCCGGCGGCCGGTCCGGCCGCCTTCACCAGGGCGGCGATGATCGTCAGGGGTGCCTCGAAGCCGGCGAGCCGGTCCGGGGCACCGGGGATCGCGTGGCCGGTGACGGGGTCGGTGTGCCACTTCTGGGACTGGAAGGCGAGGAAGACCGCGACCCACCGGTCCTCGGCGGGCAGGTGGAAGAGCATCCCGCCGTCCTGCCAGACCCCGTCCTGGGGCTCGAAGCCCTTGCTGTTGCCCTGGTTCATATGGATCTCGTGCACGCCGTCGGAGGGCTGGAACCCGAACTCCGAGTCGTGGGCGTGGGGCTCGGGGCCGAAGCGGTCCCCGAAGACGTACAGGGCGATGGTGGGGTCCGCGATGGCGCGCTGGACGTAGTGGTCGAACAGGTCGGACAGGTCGTTGTCGACGCCGGGCAGGTCCGGGGGCAGCACCCGCATGGCGGCCGGGTCGAAGAGGTTGCCGCGGACGAAGTCGAGGGCCGCGCCGCCGCCGGCCTGGCCGGCCAGGCCCTTCCAGCCGCTGCCCGGGGCCGGCAGCTGCTGGGTCAGCGGATGGCGGAAGTCGTCCACGACCACGTACATCAGCTCGTGCGGAGCGACCTTCGACCGGACGTTGACGGCGGCCCGGTAGTGGGTTCCGGCGTCGTCGCGGAGGTGGACCTCGTAGTGCGGTGAGTCGGTGCCCCCCTCGCGGTGCCGGTCGACGGCACGCGCGGCCAGTACTCCGTACTTCCTCAAGGGCATGCGTCGTCCTCCAACACGCTCGGTTCGCCGGACCGCTCCTCACCTTCGCAGCCCGTCCGCGCGCGCCGTAAGCCGCCGACCGGACGAAAATCCGGCGGCGACGTCCGCTCCGGGCGCGGGTCCGCTACGAGCGCAGGTTCTCGACCGCCGTGACCAGCGGGGCCAGCTCCGGGCGGCCGGCGGCCTCGTCCAGGGCCTCGCGCAGGGCGGCGGCGTTCGTGGGGCGGGCCTCGGCCAGCAGGTCCAGGCCGGCCTGGCTGACGTCGGTGTAGATGCCGCGCCGGTCGGTGTCGCACAGGTAGCGGTTGAGCAGGCCCCGGTCCTCCAGCCTGCTGACCAGCCGGGTCGTCGCGCTCTGGCTGAGCACCACCGACTCCGCGACCTGGTGCATCCGCAGGTGCCCGCCCGGCCCGTCGTGCTGGCGGCTGAGCACGTCCAGCAGGGAGTACTCGCGCACGCTCAGCCCGTGGCCCGCCTGGAGCGCCCGCTCCAGGTGTGCCTCGATCCGGCCGTGGAGGAGGGAGAGGGCGCACCAGCCCTGGGCGAGGGGGGTCGGTGAACTGTCCGCAGCCGTCATGGACCCAAGGATAGACCCCGTGCGAAATATCCCGCGTTTGCAAATATCCCGCGTCTGCAATTAATGTCGACGAACGTAAACAGCTACCGCAACGAACCTGCGGGCCGTCCCGCCTCCCCCCACTCCGAAAGGCCGCAAGCCCATGCCCCTCGCGCTCCTCGCCCTCGCCATCGGGGCCTTCGGGATCGGCACCACCGAGTTCGTGATCATGGGCCTGCTGCCCGAGGTCGCCGCCGGGTACGGCGTGTCGATCCCGACCGCGGGCCTCCTGGTCACCGGCTACGCCCTCGGCGTCGTCCTCGGCGCCCCCCTGATGACCGTCCTCGGCACCCGGGTCCCCCGCAAGCGGATGCTGATGCTGCTGATGGGCCTGTTCGTCGTCGGCAACGTGCTCTCCGCGCTCGCCCCGGCCTTCGGGGTGATGCTGGCCGGCCGGGTCGTCGCCTCCCTCGCGCACGGCGCCTTCTTCGGGATCGGCGCGGTCGTCGCCGCCGGACTCGTGGCGCCCGAGCGCAGGGCCGGCGCCATCGCCATGATGTTCACCGGCCTGACCGTGGCCAATGTGGTCGGCGTCCCGCTCGGCACCCTCATCGGCCAGCACCTCGGCTGGCGCGTCACCTTCCTGATCGTGGCCGCGCTCGGCGTCCTCGGCCTGCTCGGCATCGCCCGGCTGGTCCCCGAACTGCCCCGCCCCGAGGGCGTACGGATCCGCCACGAACTGGCCGCCTTCCGCAACGTCCAGGTGCTGCTCGCGATGGCCATGACCGTCTTCGGCTTCGGCGGCGTCTTCGCGGCGATCACCTACATCACCCCGATGCTCACGAACGTCGCCGGCTTCGCCGACACCTCCGTGACCTGGCTGCTCGTCCTCTTCGGCCTCGGCATGGTCGCCGGCAACCTGGTCGGCGGCCGCTTCGCCGACCGCGCGCTGATGCCGATGCTGTACGTCTCCCTCGGCGCCCTGGCCCTGGTCCTGGCCGCCTTCACCCTCACGGCCCACAGCAAGGCCGGCGCCGCCGTCACCGTCGCCCTCATCGGCGCGCTCGGCTTCGCGACCGTCCCGCCCCTGCAGAAGCGGGTCCTCGACCAGGCCTCCGGCGCCCCCACCCTGGCCTCCGCCGTCAACATCGGCGCCTTCAACCTGGGCAACGCCCTCGCCGCCTGGCTCGGCGGCCTGGTCATCAGCGCCGGCCTCGGCTGGACCGCCCCGAACTGGGTCGGCGCCGCCCTCGCCGCCTCCGCCCTCGTCCTGGCCCTCGTCTCGGGTGCGCTGGAACGCCGTACGGTCCGCCGCGCGGCCTCCGGCAGCCGGGTCGTCGCGGGCGCGGCCCCCTCCCCGGCCACCGCCCCCGTCCACCACTGATCCCCTCACCCACCCACCCCCCCGCAACAGGAGCACCCCCATGTCCCGCACCACCACCCGTACCGCCGTCTCCCCGCTGACCACCGAGGACGCCGAACTGCTCCTCACCGCCGCCCGCGCCGCCGCCGAGGCGGCCGGGGTCGCGGTCAGCGTCACCGTCCTGGACGCGGGCGGCCACCTCCTGGCCTTCCGCCGCGACGACCGGGCCGTCCTGATCTCCGGCGAGACCAGCACCCGCAAGGCCTACACCGCCCTCCAGCTGAACGCCCCCACGGCCGCCCTCACCGAGGCCGTCCTCCCCGGGGGGCCCTTCCACTCCCTGCCCACCGCCCTCGACCGGCCGCTGCTGTTCATCGCGGGAGGCCTCCCGGTCCACCGCGACGGCCACCTCATCGGAGCCGTGGGCATCGGCGGCGGCGCCCCCGAGCAGGACCACGGCTTCGGCGAGGCCGCCCTGGAGGCCCTCGGCCGCGCCGGCTCCGCCGCCTGAGCCCGCCGGCCCGGGCCGCCCCTTCCGCCCCGGGTCGCGCACCCCGTTCCCCCGTGCCAGCTTGGTACGGGGGAACGGTGCACATGAGGCAGACGACCAGAAGGCTCCGAAGAGGACGGACCATCGCGACGGCAGCGGCCGCCGCCCTGGTCTCCTTCGCCGTACCGGCGTGCTCCGCCGGGGCCCAGGACCACGGCGCGGCTCCCGTCGCCACCACCCCGCGGGGCACCCCTGCGCCCGCCTCCGCGACCCCGACCCCACCGCCGGCCTCCTCGTACCCGCTGTCCACCGCCCCGCGCACCGTGCCGTCCGTACGCGAGCACACGCCCGCCCACGGCCCCGGCTGGAAGCCCGCTCCCGGCGCACGGGTCCTCGTATCACCCGCCGACAGCGCCGCCCTCGCCGACGAGGGGAAGCTGCTGGCCGGCGAACTCCACCTCGGGTACGCCGAGTCCGGCCAGGCGCAGCCCGGCGACGTGCTGCTCGCGCTCGGCGCCAAGGGCTCCGGCCCGCCCGAGTCGTACACCCTCACCGTCCAAGGCGGCCGGGCCACCGTCACCGGCCCCGACGAGGCGGGCGTCTTCTACGGCACCCGCACCCTCAAACAGGAGATACGCGGCGCCGGTTCGGCCCCCGAGGGCACGGTGAAGGACGCCCCGGCCAAACCGCAGCGCGGACTCAACCTCGACATCGCCCGCAAGAACTTCACCCCCGCCTGGATAGAGGACCGGCTGCGCGAGATGGCCGACCTCAAACTCAACCAGCTCGGCCTGCACTTCTCCGACGACCAGGCCTTCCGGATCGAGTCGGACACCCACCCCGAGATCGTCTCCACCCCGCACCTCACCAAGGCCGACGTACGGGAGATCACCGCCCTCGCCGCCCGGCTGCACATCGCGGTGGTCCCCGAGATCGACTCGCCCGGGCACCTCGGCGCCGTCCTGCGCGCCCACCCGGAGCTGCAGCTGCGCGACGCGGCGGGCCGGGCCGTCAAGGGCGCCGTGGACATATCCGACCCGGCGTCCGCGAAGCTGGTGGACGACCTGCTGCGCGAGTTCCTGCCGCTGTTCCCCGCCGGGGCCTGGCACCTGGGCGCCGACGAGTACCAGGCACTGGTCGTCAGCGACCCGGAGGCCTCCTTCCCGCAGCTCGCGCGGGCCGCGCGGGCCCGCTACGGGGCCACGGCCCGGGTACAGGACCTGGCGACGGGCTGGCTCAACGACCGGGCGGCGGTCGTCCGCCCCTCGGGCAAGGCCCTCAAGGCGTGGAACGACGGGATCTTCAAGGGCGGAATCGCCCGGGCGGCCCCGGACATCCAGGCCGAGTACTGGACCGGCAAGGAGAACGGAGCCCGTCCGCCGGCGGAGTACCTGAGCACGGGCCGCAAGGTGGTCAACCTCAACGACGAGTACCTCTACTACGTCCTCGGCGAGCCCAACCAGTTCACCTACCCCACCGGCAAGCGGATCTACGAACAGTGGACCCCGCTCGTCCTGCGCGGCACCGCCGCCGTCCCGGCCTCGTACGACGCGCAGATCCTCGGCGCCCGCCTCGCCGTCTGGTGCGACCTGGCCGGCTCCCAGACCCCGGCCCAGGTGGCCGCCGGCATCCGGATGCCGCTCGCGGCCCTCTCCCAGAAGCTCTGGGACCCCCGCCCGCCGCAGGCGGCCTGGTCCGAGTTCCAGGCCCTCGCCGGCCGTCTGGCTCCCTGACCGGCCGGGACCGCCGAGCGGTCACGGACCTCCGCCGCCCGGGGCCGGAGGTCCGCACTCCGCAACAAGCCGATCCCGGCCCGGTGACGAATCGCATCCGGCCGTCGACCCGGCCGGATCCCGGGGGCTACGTTCTGCGCGGCGGCGGAACTCGCAGAGGGAGAAGACCATGAGAGCGGTACGGGGGCAGGCGGCCATGGCCGCCCTCGCGGTGTGCGGGATGCTGGCGCTGAGCGCCTGTCAGAACGGCGACGACCAGGCCGCCGTACCGGACGCGAAGCCCAGCGCGCCCGCGCCGGCGGCGCCCTCCGCCACGGCCGCCGCGCCGGCCCCCTCGAAGACCGGCGCGGCGCCCAAGGCCCCGGCGACCGCCACCCCGCCGGGGAAGGTACCCCCCCCGCGCCGGCCCCGCCCTCCGGGACACCCTGTGGCCCCGACGGCAGGAAGCCGGTCGCGCCCGACACGATCGCCGTGCAGCGCTACACGCCCGAGGGCGGTATGACCAGTCTCATCGTCCAGCACGGCACCTACGGCTGCCCCGGGCGCTTCGAACCGGCGGGCCCGTGGACGTACCTCCCGATCTCGGAGACCGCCAAGATCACCGCGACGGCGCCGATCCTCCCCTCGGAGGTGATGGGCAGGCCCATCTCCACCCACGAGCTGACCGGCTGGCTGGACACCCACCCGGACAAGGGCCTCCCCTTCCGCTACCACCTGAACGCGGAAGGGGTCATCGACACCCTCGACGAGATCTACGTCAAGTAGCCGCCGGGCCCACCGGGACCGCTACCAGATGGAGTTGACCCACTCCGGGTGGTCGATGAACGGGTTGCGGTTGTGCTGGTAGGTGTCGAAGATGACCTGGTTGCGCCGCCGCTCGAAGGCGTCCGGCGGGTCCATCTGGTTCCACTGCTTCAGCAGGCTGATCCGGCCGAAGAGCGGGGCCGTGCCGTTGTTGACCTTGTCGTCCATCTCCAGGTCGGGGAAGCCGTCCCCGCCCTCGTAGCGCACGGCCATGTAGAGCAGCATCCGCGCGACGTCGCCCTTGACCGCGTCCCGCGGCTCGAAGGAGTCGGCGTCGGTGTAGCTGCCGGGGGCCTGGGCGACCGGGCTGCCGCCCATGTCGAAGTCCTTGTTGCCGCGGGTGCTGTTGACCGTGACGTCCTCGGGACGCAGGTGGTGCAGGTCGGTGCCCGGCCCGGTGGCGGTGCCGAAGTCGCCGTGGCTCTTGGCCCAGACGTGCTCGCGGTTCCAGTCGTCGACCCCGCCGCCGTTGGAGTTCTTGGACTGGGAGCGGCCCGAGTACACGAGGATGACGTTGTTCGGGTTGGCGGGGTCCTGGTCGGTGACCTTCAGCGCGTTCCACACGCCGTCGTACGTGACCGTGGACTGGTTCTTGATGATGTCGTGCAGCGCCGCCTTCAGCGCGGCGCCGGTCTTGCCCGCGGCGGGCGCGTAGTAGTCGTCGACGCTGGCCGCGGTGGCCGCGGCGGTCGCGGCGTGGGGAGCCGCCGCCGTCCGCTGGGGGCCCGCCGTGGCGGTGGCCGGTATGAGGAACAGCGCGGCGGCCGCGAGGCCGGCGGCCCGGGGGGCCGTACGGGAGAATCTCATGACGTGGGGGATACCTCTCCACAAGCACCGCCCCCGCCCTGGCAGTTGGCGGGGTGTCAGGTGGCAGAGCGAGGCTCACATTGTCATGTATCGAACAGGTTAAAACCATGTGTCGTACGGGCTCGCCGAAGGGGTTTGCCGCCCGGTGGCCATGGGCACGGTAGGCGGTGCCCCGGACGGCCCCGGCCGTCCGTCGACAGCGCCCCTGGAGCAGCCCATGGCAGTGAAGATCCTCATCGTGACCGGCGACGCGGCGGAGTCCCTGGAGGTCCTCTACCCCTACCAGCGCCTGCGGGAGGAGGGGTACGAGGTCCACATCGCGGCTCCCTCGCGCAAGAAGCTGCGGTTCGTCGTGCACGACTTCGAGGAGGGCTTCGACACCTACACGGAGAAGCCCGGCTACACCTGGCCCGCCGACGTCGCCTTCGCCGAGGTGGTCCCCGAGGAGTACGCGGCGGTGGTCGTCCCGGGCGGGCGGGCCCCGGAGTACCTGCGCAACGACCCCGAGGTACGCCGGATCCTGGCGGCCTTCGCCGGGGCCGACAAGCCCATCGCCCAGATCTGCCACGGTCCGCTGATCACCGCCGCCGCCGGTTCCCTCGCCGGGCGCCGGGTCACCGCCTATCCGGCGCTGGAGCCCGACATGCGGGCTGCCGGGGCCGAGTTCCGGGACTCCGAGGCCGTGGTCGACGGCACCCTGGTCTCCGCCCGGGCGTGGCCCGACCACTCCGCCTGGATGCGGGAGTTCCTGACGGTGCTGCGCGCCAAGGCGCCGCTGGCGTAGCGGCGTACGGACGGTACGGCCGAGGGCCCCGCCGGATCGGCGGGGCCCTCGGTCACGCGGGTGCGGGGGAGGCCGGTCAGCCGCCCGCGGTGACGCGCGGGGCCGGCTCGTACTTGTAGTTCGCCTGGCCGAAGTTCTTCTTCACGGCCGCTTCCCAGGAGCCGTCCGAGACCATCTTGCTGAGCGCCGCGTTGATCTTCTTCTGGAGCGCGGAGTCGCCCTTCTTGATGCCGATGCCGTAGTTCTCGTTGCTCAGGTTCAGCCCGACCAGCTTGAACTTGCCCTCGTTGCCCTTGCGGGCCGCGTACCCGGCGAGGATGGAGTTGTCGGTGGTCATGGCGTCGACCAGGTTGTCCTGCAGGGCCACCAGGCACTCCGAGTACCCGCCCAGCTCCAGCACGCTCGCCTTCGGGGCCAGCTTGCTGCGCACGTTCTCCGCGGAGGTGGAGCCGGTCACCGAGCACAGCCGCTTGGTGTTGAGGTCCTCGGCCTTGGTGATCGAGTTGTCGTCGGCGCGGACCAGCAGGTCCTGGTGGGCCACGAAGTAGGGGCCGGCGAAGTCGACCTTCTCGCGGCGCTTGTCGTTGATCGTGTAGCTGGCCGCGACGAACTTGACCTCGTTGTACTGGATCAGCAGTTCCCGGTCGGAGCTGTAGACCTGCTTGAACTCGATCTCGTTCGCCTTGTACCCGAGCTCCTTGGCCACGTAGGTGGCCACGTCGACGTCGAAACCGGTGAACGTGCCGTCGGCCTCGCGCATGCCGATGCCCGGCTGGTCGAACTTGATGCCGACGGAGATCGGTTCCTTCTTGGCTTCACCACCACAGCCGGAGGCGGTGGCGGCGAGGGCGATCACTGCGGCGACCGCACCGGCCTTGGGAACCTTCATGTGCTGCTCTTTCCTCGGGAACGCGGAACCACGGGGGTACCTCGCGGAAAACGTGGGGGGACGTGCGGAACCGCGGAGGCGCGAGGGCACGTGTATGAGGAAGCTAGGAGGGTGACGGGCGCAGCGTCACTGCATCTGAGGAAAACTTGAGGATAACGATCCGGTTCCGCCGGAGATCCTGCGGCGACTGCGCACCGTGACGGAAGAAGGGGGCTGGTGCATGGCGACGGGCGGGACGATGGGTGCGGCGCGGGTCGAGGGGAACACCCTGCTGCTGGGCGACGGGGTACGTATCAGGTTCATCCGGACACTGCGCCTCCCCGAGTCGGGGACGCACGCGCTCCCGCCGGGGCTGGGGGAGTTCCCGCTGCGCCGGGTCGAGGACTATCCGGACACGGTCCCCGCGGAGCTGCGGGCCAAGGGCGGCGTGATGCTGCCGGTGTACCTGCGCGAGGCCATGTGGCTGGCCTTCGGCGGGTCGACGGAGCCGGCCGCCCTCCAGGTCGGCGTCGGCAAGGTGTGCGCCGTCTCGGGGAAGCCCTGGACCGGCCGGCTGGCCCGCGATCCGCAGAACTACGTGGTGCTGCCCCGCCAGCCCTGGCTCGACGGGATCAACTCGGGCGACGGAACGGTGCGCCAGTTCGTCGCCGTCCCGCTCGGCCTCGGTGCCACCGTCGAGGGGCAGGTCACCGGCGAGGAGACCACCGGCGGGGTGCAGCTCCAGGCGTTCCCCCTGGAGCCGGACGCCCTGG
>NZ_JZWV01000628.1 GCF_000966975.1 Streptomyces katrae
CCTGGAGCCGGACGCCCTGGCCGCGTGGCGCGACGCCAACCGCCCGCCCGCACGTCCCCTGTACGGCGGGGCGCCGCCCGCGCCCGGATCGGCGCCCGGCGGCTACGGGGCCCCGCCTGTCGGTTACGGGTTCCCGCCGCCCGCGCCGATGGCGATGGCCGCCCCGGGTGCCGCGCCGGCCCCGCCCGCCGCCCGGCGGCCCGCGGCCCCGGCGATGGGGCTGGGCGTCGGCGGGTCGATGCGCCAGGAGGTCTACCGGGACGAGCGGGGGCCCTCCGCCTGGGCGGACACGCCCGCCGCACGGGTCTTCGTCCACCTGGTCACCCCGCCGGAGTGGCGGCGCATCACCGGAGAGGAGCCCCCGCCCTCGCCCGTCGACCGGGCCGCCTACACCCGGGCCGGACTGCCCTGGTACGACTACTACGACGAAAGCGGAACCGACCTGCCGGCGGCCGGCCCGCTGGAGCAGGTCAAACCGGTGGGCGACTGGCTCGGCGAGGACCACACGCCCTGGGCGCCCCCGATGCCCGGACAGGTCAAGCACCTGGGGAAGGCGCCGCGCCCGGGCGACCCGGTGCACGACGGCGACTGGTGACAGGCCGGCGGAACGCGCGCAATTCAAACTGGTGATCGATTTTCGGCCTCGCGGCCGCTATGATCACCGCAGCAAGGCCGTAGCGCAGAGGTCGTCGCGCCCAAGCATCGAGCTGGAGGACGCGCACCGCCGTGCCGTCATGGCGCTCGTACCCGAAGTTGCTCGGTCGCCGGAAACCGGCGAAGGAACCGGTGGAGTGGTGATGACACGGCCGACGCCCGTACGGTGCCCCGCGATCGAGCACCCGGACCTGCCGCTCGCCGATCCGGCGGGCCTGGACCCGCTGCTCGCCCGCCTCGCACAGGACCACCCCGTCGAGACCGACGAGACCTTCCCCCTAGGCACCCTGCGCGCCGACGGCCGCGTCGACCTGTGCAAGCAGGGCCTCGGCCCCGCCGGAGCCGCCCGGCTGCTGCCCGCCACCACCGCCTCCCGGCACGCCGCGCACCTGCTGCTCGGCACCAACTCCATCGCCGACGAAGGAGCCCGCACCCTCGCCGCCGCCCTCACCGCGGCCGGTCCGGAGCACGGGCTGCACACCCTCTACCTCGGCTGCAACCGCATCGGCCCCGACGGCCTCCTCGCCCTCGCCGGAGCCCTCGCCGACGACACCGCCGTCCGCGCCCTCTGGCTCAAGCGGAACCCGCTGCACGAGGACGGCGCCCGGACCCTCGCCGCCCTGCTGCGCCGCAACACCGCACTGCGCACCCTCGACCTCGTCAACACCGGCATCACCACCGACGGCGTACGCCTCCTCCTGGACGCCCTGCGCACCCGCGAGACCCCCCTGGAGCGGATCTACCTCGGCGGCAACGGCCTCACCGCCGAAGCGGCCCCGCTGCTCGCCGCCCTGATCGGCGAGGCCGGAGTCCGCGAACTGTACGTCCCGGCCAACCACCTCGGCGACGAGGGCGCCGCCGTCCTCGCGGCCGCCGCGGCCGGAGCCGGCCCCGACCGCCCGGTGCGCCTGGGCCTCGGCGGCAACGGCATCGGCGTCCCCGGAGCCCGCGCCCTGGCCGCGGCCCTCGGCGGCATCGAGTCCCTCGACCTCGGCCGGGTCATGTCCGAGCGCAGCCTCGGCTCCACCGGCAACGCCACCGGCGACGAAGGCGCGTACGCCCTCGCCGAAGCGCTGCCCGGCAGCCCGCTGCGCCGCCTCGAACTGCGCCACACCGGCATCACCGGCCGCGGCGCCAAGCGCCTGCTGGCCGCCCTGCCCGACGGCAGCCCCCTGGAACACGTCGGCCTCGGCCCCGGCACCCCCCGCCGCCTCAAGCGCTCCTTCGCCGAGCGGCTGCGCCCCGCCGCCCCCGGCCACCTGGACGTGCGGGCGATCGGCAGCGTGTACCGGTGAGCGCGGCCAGCGAGCACCCCCTCGCCGACCTGCCGCCCGGCGCCCTGCCGGACGAGGACGCCGCCGCCTGGCAGCGCGTCCGCCGCTACGCCGTGCCCCGCTGGATGATCGAGCAGGCCGGCGCGCACCGGCTGGCCGGTGACTGGCGCGCCGCCTGCGCCGCCGCCGGCGTCGAGGTCGTCTTCGGCCTGTCCGCCCTGGCCCGCGCGCACGGGACCGACGTCGCCGCCGCGGTCGAGACCGACCTGCTCCACCTCGTCCCCGACCTGGTGCGCTGGCACCTGCCCCGGGTGCTGGGCGGCCGCAGCGTCCTCGCCCCCAACCGGCGCGTGCTGCTGGCCCGTTACGGAACCGGCCCCGACGCCCCCGCCCTGTACGTCACCACCCGCGCCATGGTGGACGGCCCGCAGCGGCTGAAGCTGCACTGCGCGCCGGTCGACCCGGCCAAGCACCGGCACACCTACGCCGGCTGGGCGATCGAGGACTGGACCGCCGCCCGCTGGTTCTGGGACTCCCGGCACACCGCGGAACTGCGCTCCTGCGCCGGCCCCGCGGACCGCCTCCCCTTCTTCCGCGCCGACGGCACCCCGCTGGACGCCGCGGAGCTGCCCTCCGCCGAACCCGCCGCCGACGACCGCGCCGCCCGGGCGGAGTGGGCCGCCGTGCTGTACCAGCGCGGCGAGCTGGTGGAAGCCTTCGCCACCGCCGGCATCACCCTGGACCTGTCACCGTTCGAGCGGCACGGGCAGCACTGGCCCACCCACGACGTCCGCGAGGCGCTGGAGACGGTCCCGCTCGACCCGGTCCGCCTCGCCGGCGAGTGCCGCCGGCTC
>NZ_JZWV01000629.1 GCF_000966975.1 Streptomyces katrae
AGCGGTTCCGCTTCGCCCCGCACTGGCGCGGCCTGATGCTGCTGGAACCGGCCGGCGCGGGCGCGGAGCACGGGCTGCTGATGCGGGTCGTCGACGCCGACACCGTGCGCGACGTCCCCCGGCTGCCCGACCATGCCTGGCAGCCGCTGCCCGACCCGTACCTGGTCCGCACCGGCCGGACCGCCCCGCACGAGCTGCACCCGCTCGTCGCCGGAGCCCTCTTCCCCGGAGCCGGCCCGGCCGCGGGCCCGCCCGCCCCCGCCGCGCCGCGGCCCGTCCGCGTGCGTCCGCGTGCGCTGCGTCGGCGAGTGGCACGAGGTGCGCTCGCGGGACGGCGCGATCGAGATCCCGCACACCGCCGAGGAGCAGCAGCGCGAGCGCGCCATGCGCGCCTTCGGAGGCGCCGTCGCGGGCTGCTTCGCCGTACGCGACGCCTGGACCACCGGAGAGGGCCGGCTGCCGCGCGCCCTGCGCGCCGAGCGGCGCGAGCTGCTCGAACGCGTCCAGCACGGGGACACCCCGGGCGTGCTCGCCCTCCTCGACGCGGGCATCGACCCCCGCGTGCGCAACGGCCGCGGACAGGGCCTGCTGCACCTGCTGCCGTTCGTACGCCACGAAGAGCTGCTGCCCCGGCTCCTGGCCGCCGGCCTCGACCTGGAGCGGGAGGACGACGCCGAGCGCACCCCGCTCCTGTGCGCCGTCCAGAACGGCGGTACCGCCTCCCTGGTCCGCGCGCTCCTCGCGGCCGGCGCCCGCACCGACGTCGTCGACGAGATGAGCCTGTCGCTGGGCCAGGTGGTGCGCCGCTACAAGCGGACCGACCTGGCCTTCCTCAAGGAACTCGTCGAGGAGCGGCACCCCGGCATCGGCTCCGAGGAGTACGACGAGTTCATGGACGAGCGGGAGGAGTGGGAGGAAGCGGAAGAAGCCGAGGACCCCGACGACGGCTACGCGGCCGTCGGCGACACTCACGGCAACGGCAACGGCAACGGCAACGGCAACGGCGAGGCAGGGGAAGCATGACCACCGCACCGACCCGGCCGGCGCCCGCGCTGGCCGCCGCCGACGCCCTCAACGCCCGGCTCGGCGCCACCCGTACCGAACCCGCCGCCAACCCCCAGCTGGAGGCACTGGCCCTGGCGGTGACGGCCAATCAGCCCGTCCTCCTGTGGGGCGAGCCCGGCATCGGCAAGTCCGCCGGCATGGAGCGGCTCGCGGACGCCCTTGGGGTCCGGCTGGAGACCGTCATCGCCAGCGTCCACGAGCCCTCCGACTTCGCCGGGCTGCCCATCGTGGGCGACGACCCCGCCACCACCGGCGTGCCCATGGCCCCGCCGGACTGGGCGGTGCGCCTGGCCCGCACCGGGCACGGGCTGCTGTTCTTCGACGAGCTGTCCTCCGCCCCGCCCGCCGTCCAGGCCGCACTGCTGCGCGTGGTCCTGGAACGCCGCGTCGGCAGCCTCGAACTCCCCGCCTCCGTACGCATCGTGGCGGCGGCGAACCCGCCCTCCAGCGCAGCCGACGGCTGGCACCTCAGCCCGCCGCTCGCCAACCGGTTCGTCCACCTCGACTGGACCCACGACGCCCGCACGGTCGCCCGAGGCATGGCCGGCACCTGGCCCGAGACGGCCCTGCCCGCCGTCGACCCCGCCCGGGCCTCCGGGGCGGCCGCCCGCGCCCGCGGCGTGATCTCCGGCTTCCTCACCGCCCGCCCCGGCCTGGTCCACCACATGCCGAACGACGCCGAGGGCCGCGGCCGGGCCTGGCCCTCCCCGCGCACCTGGGAGATGGCCCTGCGCCTGCTGGCCACCGGGTACGCGTCCGGCGCGGGCCGGGAGGCGCTGTCCGCCGCGCTCACCGGGGCCGTCGGCGACGGCGCGGGCCTGGAGCTGCTGGCCTACCTGGAGAACCTCGACCTGCCCGACCCCGAGAAGGTGCTGGCCGACCCCGACGCCTTCGCCCTGCCCAAGCGTGGCGACCGGCAGCTGGCCTTCCTCATCGCGGTCGTGGCCGCCGTCCAGGGCGAGCCCACCCGGCGCCGCTGGGAGGCCGGCTGGGCGGTGCTCGCCAAGGCCGTCGACGCGGGCGTGCCCGACGTGGCCGCGCGCGCCGCCGCCGACCTGGCCGCGATGCGCGACCTGTCCTGGACCGGGGGCGGCGGGATCGACGCCTTCGTGGAACTGCTCCAGCTGGCCGGCGCCCTCCCCGGCGCCCGCTGACCGGGCGGGCCGCACCCGTGGACCGTCCCCTGGACCGGGCCAAGCTCCTCGCCGCCCGCTACTCGGCGGCCGAGGCCCGCCCCTACCTGGCCTCCGCCCTGTACGCGCTGACCGTCGTCCCCTCCCCGGGGCCGGCGGGGGTGACCACGATGGGCGTCGACCGGCACTGGCGCTGCTACGTCTCGCCCGGGTTCGTGGACCGGACCCCCGTGCCGGAGCTCGCCGGGGTGTGGATCCACGAGGTGGCCCACCTGCTGCGCGACCACCACGGCCGGGCCGACCGCCTTCCCGCGGCCGACCAGCGCGATCCGCTGCGGATCAACATCGCCCAGGACTGCGAGATCAACGACGACCTCCTCGCCGACGGGCTCCGGCTGCCCGAGGGCCGGATGGAGCCGGGCCGTTTCGGCCTCCCCACGGGCGGCCTCTTCGAGGGCTACCTGCCCGCCATCCCGCACACGCCCCCGCACCAGCACGTGGACTGCGGATCGGGCGCGCACGGCGTGCCCGCCCCCTGGGAACTCGGCGGGGGCGAGGGCACCGCCCGGATCGGCCCGGTGGAGGCGGAGGCGCTGCGCCGGACCACCGCCCAGGCCGTACGCGCCCACCGGCGCACCCGGGGCCGCGGCAGCGTCCCGGCCGGCTGGGAACGCTGGGCGGAGCAGGTGCTGGAGCCCGTCGTGGACTGGCGGCGCGCCCTGACGGGGGCGGTACGGGAGGCCGCGGCCTGGGCGGGCGGCGCCGTGGACTACACCTACCGCCGCCCCTCGCGCCGCACCCCCGCCCTGGGCGGCCGCGTGGTGCTGCCGAGCCTGCGCCGGCCGCTGCCCCGGGTCGCGATCGTCGTGGACACCTCCGGGTCGATGGGCGACGAGGAACTCGCCGCCGCCCTGGGCGAGGTGACCGGGGTGCTGCGGGAGGTCGGCGTCGGCGGCAACCGGGTCGCGGTGCTGGCCTGCGACGCCGACGTACAGGCCGTCAACCGGGTGACCAGCGCCCAGCAGGTGACCCTGGCCGGGGGCGGCGGCACCGACATGCGGGTGGGCATCGCGGCCGCGCTGGACGTACCGGACCGGCCGAACGTCGTCGTGGTCCTGACCGACGGCTACACCCCCTGGCCGGACGGCTCCCTGCCCTGCAGGGTGATCGCCGCGCTGATCGGACCGGACGCGCCGCAGCCGCCGGACTGGGTGGAGACCGTACGGGTGCCCCCCGCGGGCTGAGCCGCCGACTGGCCGGTTGTGTACGGTGGTCCGCCCGGTGATCACGAACGCGTGGCAGCATGGCCGGGCCGCACGTGGGGGACACGGCCCGCGGCGGCCCAGTGGAGGGGGAGTCCGGTGACCGGAGTACGCAAGGGCCTGGCCAAGGTGGAGATATCCCTGCGCTGGGACCCCAGCCCGGCGGGCACGCCCCCGCACGACCTGGACCTCGTCGCCGGGGTCTTCGGGGCCGGCGACCCGTACGGGCAGTCCGTCTACCTCGTGCACTTCGGCAGCCGCGCCCCCGACGGCACGATCACCCTCGACCGGGACAGCCGCAACGGGCAGGGCTTCGGCTGGGACGAGGTGATGACCCTCGAACTGGACCGGCTGGCCCCGGAGCTGGTCCGCGTGGTGGTCGGGGTGGTGATCCAGGACCCGGGTCCGGCGGGTACCCCCGGCCGCACGGTCTTCTCCGCCGTCGCGGGCACGGGGCTGCGCATCCGCGAGGGCCACACCGACCTCGCCACCGGCGACTTCGCCGGGCTCGCCGGGGCCACGGCGGCCACCGTCGCCGAGTTCCTCCGGGACGGCGAGGGCGGCTGGACGCTGGACGCCCGGACCCACGGCTTCGACGCGGACCCGCAGGAGTACACCCGGCTGATGGGCGCGGCCCGGGGCTAGGGACCAGAGGGTTTCCGGACCGGACGGGGCGGCGGTCCCCCTGCTCGGGAGGGCCGCCGACCCGTCCGGGTGGCGCGCTGCCGCCGTCCCCACGAGGCAGCGCGAGCGGGTCGCCGTCCGGTCATCGTGAACGGCGGCCCACCGGTTCAGGTGGCCGGATGGTCTCCGGGGCCGATGCCCAGGGCGGGCAGCAGGGCCGCGTCGACGAACCTGACCAGGTAGTCGGCGTCCGCGTAGCGCCCCTCCAGCACCGGCCGGATCCGCAGGACGCCCATCAGCTGCGCCGCCAGGAACTCCACGGCCGGGTGGTCCGCGGCGATCTCGCCCCGCGCCACGGCCCGCGCCACGATCGTGTCGAAGGCGGCCAGCTCCGGCTCGACCAGCGCCTCGCGCAGGGCGCGCTGCAACTCCTCGTCGCTGAGCACGGCGTTGCCGAGGGCCTGGGTGAGGCGGGTGTCGCGCCCGGAGGTACCGGCCGCGATCCGGGCGGCCTCGCGCAGGTCCTCCGCCAGGTTCCCGGTGTCCACGTCCGCCAGGGTCCGCTCGCCGCGCCGGGCACGGCTCGCGCGCAGGGCGGCGGCGACCAGCTGGGGCTTGGTCTTCCACTGCCGGTAGAGCGTCGACTTGCCGCAGCAGGCCCGCGCCGCCACGCCCTCCATGGTGAGGGCCTCGTACCCGTGCTCGCGCAACTGGTCCAGGACGGCGTCGTAGAACTCCTGCTCGCGCTCCGGGCTGATCTTGGAGCGGCGCGCGGCGGTCTGCGGCGTGGACGTCATGGGGTGCGGCTCTCCTCGCGAGCTCACGGGACGGTAGGTCGTGCTCCCGAGTGTAAGGCCCCCGGGGCTTATCGCTACACCATCGTATCGATACGCGAATGTATCGATACACTGGCGTGTCGATCGGAATCGGTCCGACCGAAGCGACGGCACGCCGCTCCACCCGAAGAAGAAGTGAGACCGGGGGATGACCTCCCACACCACACCCGGCCGGCCGACCGCCCCCGCGGGCGCGGCCCGGCGCCGGCTCATACGCGAGTTGCTGCTCGTCGCGGGCCTGTTCGCCGTGTACAAGGCGGGCCGGATGCTCTCGACGGGCCGCACCGAAGAGGCCCACCACAACGCGGTCCGGGTGTGGGACGCCGAACGCGCCCTGCACCTGCCCGGCGAAGGGGCCGTGCAGCGGCTCCTGCTCCACTCGGACACCGTCGTCCACGCCGCGAACACCTACTACGCGGCCGTGCACTTCCCGGCGACCGTCCTGTTCCTGGTCTGGCTCTACCTGCGCCGCCCCGGGCACTACCTGTGGACCCGGCGGGTGCTCGCCGTGCTCACCGGCGCCGCGCTCGCCCTGCACCTGTC
>NZ_JZWV01000630.1 GCF_000966975.1 Streptomyces katrae
GCCCTGCACCTGTCCTTCCCCCTGGCGCCGCCGCGGATGCTGGAGGCCGCGCACCTGGTGGACACCGGACAGGTCTACGGGCCCACCGTCTACCGGGCCGCCCCGGACGCCGACACCATGGCCAACCAGTTCGCCGCGATGCCCTCGCTGCACTTCGGCTGGGCGCTGATGCTGGCCCTCGGGATGATCGCCGCGACCCGTTCGCGGTGGCGGGCCCTGTGGCTGCTGCACCCGCTGGCCACGCTGCTGGTGGTCGTGGGCACCGCCAACCACTACTGGGTCGACGCGATCGTGGCGACCCTGCTGCTGGGCGCCGCCCTCCTGCTGATCCCCCGCCCGGCGGCCGCCGCCCCGGGGCCGCTGCCGCGCCTCCCGAGGCCCCGCCGGACGGCGCCGTCGCCCGGGACCGCGCCCGCGGGCCCGGGCGCCCTCGAGGCACCGGCCGGGCCCGTGCCTGTCCCGGAGCCCCTCCGGCCCCTCCCCGTGACCGCCGGAGGCGAGCGGTGAACGCCACCCTGCTCGCCGTCGCGCTCTGCCTCGCCTCCGCCGTCACCTACGCGGCCGC
>NZ_JZWV01000631.1 GCF_000966975.1 Streptomyces katrae
GCCCAGGAGCGGCTGGCCCGCCGGGCCGTCGCCCGCTCGGCCCGCGCCCTGCTCGGCAACGGCGCCTGGTGGTGGTCGGCCGGACTGAACGCGGCCGCCGCCCTGCTGCACGCCGCCGCCCTGCGCTACGGCCCGCTCACCCTGGTCCAGCCCCTCGGCGCGCTCACCCTCGTCGCCGCCGTCCCGCTCGGCGCCCGGGGCGCCGGCCGGCG
>NZ_JZWV01000632.1 GCF_000966975.1 Streptomyces katrae
CCGGTCCCCTACCCTCCCCCAGACTCCGTCCGGGGGGACCCCCACTTCCACCGTTCCCAGGGGCTCCGCCCCTGACCCCGCGCCTCAAGGGTGGCCGCTATCGCAGGAGCCAGTGCTTCGTGAGGGTCATGACCTCCGCGCGGGTGCGTCCGCCGTGTCCGGCGGCGATGAATTCGCCGCCGATGCGGAGGGAGAAGACCAGCAGGCAGCGGACCTCCACCTCGTCCGGGTCGGGGCAGAACGAGGAGAAGAGGGAACGGAGGTAGTCCATCCGGCGGTCGTCGACGCGGCGCAGCCGCTCGGCGACCGCCTCGTCGCGGCGGGCCCAGTCGCGGATCGCGAGTTCTATGGGCACCCCCCGGACCGGCCCCCCGCCTGACTCGGCCACGATCGTGAACAGCCGGTCCAGCTTGGCCCGGGCGTCGTCGGCCCCGTCGCCCTCGGTCTGTTCGATGACCGCCTGGGCGGCCTCGTGCTCCCAGGTGTCGAGCATTTCGCCGAGCAGTGCGTCGCGGTTGCGGAAGTACCCGTAGAAGCCGCCCTTGCTCACCCCGAGCGCCTGCGCCAGCGATTCGATCCGCACGGCCTCCGGGCCGCCCTCGGCCAGGGCCCGCAGGCCCTCCTCGATCCACTTGCCGCGAGGGGTGCGTGGCGTGGCCATGGTGGCTCCCTCTTCGTTCCGCCCGGCCCATCTATACGGTGCCGTATAGGCCGGTGCTAGCCTCGTTCTATACGGCATCGTATAGAAGGGTTGCGCCCATGAGACTCCCCGCGTCCGCGTACACCTCACAGCCCTGGCGGATCCACGAGATCGCCCCGGACTTCCGCGTCGAGGACGTATGGGAGCTGCCCACGCCGGGCGGCCCCGACGACCTCGCGCACCTGGTGGAGCAGTTCGCCGGAGGGGGGCGCGGGAGCGGGGCGGGAGTCTCCTCGTCCGTCTACCGCGTGCTGTTCGCCGTCCGCCGGAAGCTGGGCGCGCTGCTCGGCTGGGACCGGCCCGAGGACGGGGTTGGCCGCCGCGTGCCGAGCCTGCGCGACCGGCTGCCGGCGGACCTCGGGGAAGGCCCCCGGGGTCCCGACCCGAAGACGGTCCCCTTCACCTCCGTCTACCAGACGCACGACGAATGGGTGGCCGAGACGGCCAACCGGACCGTGCACGGCGTGCTGCACCTCGGCTGGGTCCCGGACGGGTCCGGCGGCTACTGCGGCCGGATGACCGTCCTGGTCAAGCCGAACGGGCTCCTCGGCGCCGCCTACATGCTGGCCATCAAGCCCTTCCGGTACCTCGGGGTGTACCCGGCGCTGCTCGCGGGCATCGGCCGCGAGTGGCGGGCGGGCGCCGCCGCGCGCGACGCGGCGGTCTGAGCCCGGGCGGGTGGCTACGGCCAGACGAGGCAGTAGGCCTGGTGGCCGTTCTCGTGGAGGCGGTGGGAGAAGTCCTGCCATTCGTGCAGCAGCTGGTAGACGTTGAACGCGTCCCGCGGCCCGCCGCGGTCCGGGACCGTCGACCAGATGAAGGCGGCCGCGCCCACCGACTCCTCGCCCACGTCGCGCAGCGGGTCGACGACCGTCATCGGCAGCTTGACCACCGCGTAGTCCGGGTGCAGGACGACCAGCTCCAGCGGCGGCACCTTGTGCAGCGGTATGCCCTCGATGCCGGTGAGGACCATCGCGGCCATCGTCTCCGGCTTGATCTTGGTGAACATGCCGCCCATGCCGAGCTCGTCGCCGCCCAGCTCCTCCGGCCGCATCGTCACCGGCACCCGGGCGGCGGTCGCACCGTCGGGCGCGCCGAAGTACTTGTACGTCACGCCCATGCCGCGGCCGCCCCTGGGGGTGCCGTCCGGGTCTTCGGCGTCGGAGGAGGAGCCGGCCGAGCCGACGGAGCCGGCGGTGTCGCCGGTGCGCTTCGGGCGGTCCCGTCCGTCCTTGCGTGACCGGCCCTCCGCGCGCTCCGGGCGGTCCGTGTCCTCGCGGCGGTCGGGGTCCTCCGGGGTGCGGCCGGTGCCGGGGGCGGCGGCCGCCTCCGCGGCTTCCGCGGCCCGGCGGTGCCTGCCTCGGCGTCGGGCCTCACGGGCGCGCTGCGGGTCCAGGCCGTCCGTACCCTCGCCCGGTCCACCACCGCGTTGCATATCTCCACCCGACTGGTATTTCCTGCCCCGGCTTCGCGGCCCCCGCCACGCAGCCTGATCATCATGGCAGTGACCTCCCCCGAGGCGGCGCGGTGAAACGCCCCTCCGCAAGTCTGTCGCGGCCTCTGAGACCATGGCTGGTGTGAGCTACCCGTACCCGTATGAAGCCCCAGTTTCGCAGACGCTCTTCGAGCGCGCGTCCCTCGCGCGCGTCCCTCGTGACCCCCGGCGGCGTGAACTCTCCCGTCCGCGCCTTCCGTGCCGTGGGCGGTACGCCCCGGTTCATGGTGTCCGGTACCGGTCCCTATCTGACCGATGCCGACGGGCGTGAGTACGTCGACCTGGTCTGCTCGTGGGGGCCGATGATCCTCGGCCACTCCCACCCCGAGGTGATCGAGGCCGTCCAGGCCGCGGTCGCCCGCGGCACCTCCTTCGGCACGCCCGGCGAGGGCGAGGTCGCCCTCGCCGAGGAGATCGTCGCCCGTATCGAGCCCGTCGAGCAGGTGCGCCTGGTGTCCTCCGGCACCGAGGCGACCATGTCGGCGATCCGGCTGGCCCGCGGCTTCACCGGCCGCGCCAAGGTCGTCAAGTTCGCCGGCTGCTACCACGGTCATGTCGACGCGCTGCTGGCCGCCGCCGGTTCCGGACTGGCGACCTTCGCCCTGCCCGACACCCCCGGTGTCACGGGCGCGCAGGCCGGCGACACGATCGTGCTCCCCTACAACGACCTCGACGCGGTGCGGGCGGCGTTCGCCGCGCACCCCGGTGAGATCGCCTGCGTGATCACCGAGGCCGCCCCCGGCAACATGGGCGTGGTCACCCCGCTGGAGGGCTTCAACCAGGGTCTCGCCGACCTCTGCCGCGAGAACGGCGCGCTGTACATCTCCGACGAGGTGATGACCGGTTTCCGCACCTCGCGGGCCGGCTGGTACGGGGTCGACGGCGTCAAGCCCGACCTGATGACCTTCGGCAAGGTCATGGGCGGCGGTTTCCCGGCGGCGGCGTTCGGCGGCCGCGCCGACGTGATGGGCCACCTGGCCCCGGCCGGCCCGGTGTACCAGGCGGGCACCCTCTCCGGGAACCCGGTCGCCACGGCCGCCGGTCTCGCGCAGCTGCGGCTGCTGGACGACGCGGCGTACGAGAAGGTGAACGCGGTCTCCGCGGAGATCCAGGGCCTGGTGACGGCGGCGCTGGCCAAGGAGGGCGTGGCGCACCGGCTGCAGACGGCGTCCAACATGTTCTCCGTGTTCTTCACGGCGGACCCGGTCCGCAACTACGACGCAGCGAAGACGCAGGAAGGCTTCCGCTTCAATGCGTTCTTCCACTCGATGCTGTCGCAGGGCGTCTACCTGCCGCCGTCGGCGTTCGAGTCCTGGTTCGTGTCCACCGCCCACGACGAGCGCGCGGTAGAGCGCGTCGCGGCCGCGCTGCCCGCCGCCGCCCGAGCCGCCGCGGAGGCGACCGCATGAGTGACATCACCGTCGTCCACGTGATGCGGCACGGCGAGGTCCACAACCCCGACGGGGTCCTCTACGGCCGCCGGGCCGGCTACCACCTGTCCGAGCTGGGCCGGCAGATGGCCGACCGGGTCGCCGAGCACCTCCAGGACCGGGACGTCACCTACGTGGTGGCCTCCCCCCTGGAGCGGGCGCAGGAGACGGCCGCGCCGATCGCGAAGACGCACGGCCTGGAGCTGGCCACCGACGGCCGGCTGATCGAGGCGGGCAACGTCTTCGAGGGCAAGACCTTCGGCGTCGGTGACGGGGCGCTGCGCAAGCCGGGCAACTGGAAGCACCTGACGAACCCGTTCAAGCCGTCGTGGGGCGAGCCGTACGTCGAGCAGGTCGTGCGGATGATGAGCGCGATCGAGGCGGCCCGGGACGCGGCGCGCGGCCACGAGGCGGTGGCGGTCAGCCACCAGCTGCCGATCTGGATCGTGCGCAGCTTCGCGGAGAAGCGGCGGCTGTGGCACGACCCGCGGCGCCGGCAGTGCACGCTCGCCTCGCTGACCTCCTTCACCTACCAGGACGACAAGCTGGTGTCGGTGGGGTACAGCGAGCCGGCGCGGGATCTCGTCCCGGCCCATCTCCTGGCCGGAGCGAAGCCGGTGAAGGGGAAGTCGAAGGCGTTCGGGGCGTAGTGCCTGGTCGGGGGTCCGGGGCGGCGTCCCGGGCCCCGGCGCCCCGCAGGGCGGCGGGGGGTGCCGAAGATCGGCAAATCGCTCATGCGAAACTTTTCACATGAGCCTTAGCCGCGCCACCCGCCGCCGCCGCTCGACCAGCGGCCGCGCCATCCTGCTGACCGCGGTGACCCTCGCGAGCGCCCTGACCCTGACGGCGTGCGGCGACAGCGGCAGCAAGTCGGCCGGGTCCGCCGGCGGCAACTACGTGACGGGTCCCAGCGGTATCTCCACCGTCGCCAAGGGCGACCGGGCCGAGGCCCCCAGGCTGGACGGCGCGACCGTCGACGGCAAGACGCTGGACACCACCACCCTCAAGGGCAAGGTCGTCGTCCTCAACGTCTGGGGTTCCTGGTGCCCGCCCTGCCGGGCCGAGGCACCGTACTTCGCGAAGGTTTCCAAGGAGCTGGGCGACGCCGGCAAGGACGTCGCGTTCGTCGGGATCAACACCCGCGACAACAGCACCCAGAACGCCGCCGCCTTCGAACAGAACTTCGGGATCACCTACCCGAGCCTGTACGACCCGGACGGCAAGCTGATCCTGCGCTTCCCCAAGGGCACCCTGAACCCGTCCGCGATCCCCTCCACGGTCGTCCTCGACAAGGAAGGCAAGATCGCGGCCCGTACGCTGGCCGCGGTCAACGAGGAGCAGCTGCGCTCGATGATCGACCCGCTGCTCGCGGAGCAGTGACCTCGTGGTCGTAGAGCACCTCCTCGCCGCCGAGTCGACCGGCGTGAACACGACGGTGATGACGGGCGGGCTGCTGATCGCCCTGCCGATCGCCCTGCTCGCCGGGCTGGTCTCCTTCTTCTCCCCCTGCGTCCTGCCCCTGGTCCCCGGCTACCTGTCCTACGTGACCGGGGTCAGCGGCGCCGACCTCGCCGAGGCCCGGCGCGGGCGGATGGTGGCCGGCGCGGGCCTGTTCGTCCTCGGGTTCACCGCCGTCTTCGTCTCCACCGGCGCGCTCTTCGGCCAGTTCGGCGAGGTCTTCCAGGGTGAGAACAAGGAGATCATCACCCGGGTCATGGGCGTCCTCGTGATCCTGCTCGGCCTGTTCTTCATGGGCTGGATCCCGGGCCTGACGATGCGCGAGTTCCGCTTCCACAAGAAGCCGACCGCGGGTCTGGTCGGGGCGCCCGTGCTCGGTGTCCTCTTCGGCATCGGCTGGACCCCCTGTATGGGACCGACCCTCGCGGCCGTCGGCACCCTCTCCATCAACGAGGCCACCGCAGGCCGCGGCGCCCTGCTGACCGCTGTGTACTGCCTCGGTCTCGGCGTGCCCTTCATCCTCGCCGCCGTCGCCTTCCGCAAGGCGCTCGGCGCGTTCGGGTGGGTGAAGAAGCACTACGCGTGGGTGATGCGCATCGGCGGCGGCATGCTGATCCTGACCGGTCTGCTGCTCGTCACAGGAATGTGGTTCAGCATCGTCAACGAGATGCAGACCTGGACCAACGGCTTCACGGTGGGGATCTGAGGGACTACACGCACATGAGTACGACCGACAAGGCGCCCGCCGAGGCGCCGAACGAGGACGAGGCCGCCCGCGCCCAGTTGTCCACGGCCCCCGTCGAGGACAGCCCGGCCGCCCCCGTCGGCATCGGGGTCATCGGCTGGGCCCGCTGGTTCTGGCGGCAGCTCACCTCCATGCGGGTGGCGCTGATCCTGCTCTTCCTGCTGTCCCTGGGCTCCATCCCCGGCTCCCTCATCCCGCAGACCCAGGTCGACGCGATGAAGGTCGCGGAGTGGAAGAAGACCCACGAGTTCTGGGTGCCGGTCGCCGAGAAGCTCCAGCTCTTCGACGTGTACAGCTCGGTGTGGTTCTCCGCGATCTACATCCTGCTGTTCGTGTCGCTGATCGGCTGCATCGTCCCGCGCACCTGGCAGTTCGTCGGCCAGCTCACCGGCCGGCCGCCCGGCGCGCCGCGCCGTCTGGACCGGCTGCCGGCCTACACGACCTGGCGCACGGACAAGGCCCCGGAGGAGGTCCTCGCCTCCGCGAAGGGCCTGCTCGGCGGACGCCGCTTCCGTACCGAGGCCTCCGCCGGCGCCGTCGCCGCCGAGAAGGGCTATCTGCGCGAGGCCGGGAACCTGGCCTTCCACATCGCCCTGATCGTGATGCTCGTGGCCTTCGCCTGCGGGCAGCTGTTCAAGTCCGAGGGCGGCAAGCTCGTCCTGCGCGGCAAGGGGTTCTCGAACACGCTCACCCAGTACGACGACTTCAAGTCCGGCAGCCTCTTCTCCGCCGACGACCTGACGCCGTTCTCGTTCACCCTGGACAAGTTCGACGCCAGCTACGAGAAGGCCGGCCCGCAGAAGGGCACCGCCCGCGACTTCAAGGCGTACGTCACCTACAGCGAGGGCGCCGAGGGCGCGCCGAAGAAGGCCGAGATCGAGGTCAACAAGCCGCTGGAGATCGACGGCTCGAAGATCTACCTGCTGGGCCACGGCTACGCCCCGGTCATCTCCGTGACCGACCCCACCGGCAAGGTCGTCTACCGGGACGCCGTCCCGATGCTGCCCTTCGACGGCAACCTCAGCTCCTCGGGCGCCGTGAAGGTCCCGGACGGCTACCGCAACAAGAACGGCGACAAGGAACAGCTCGGCTTCAATGCCATGTTCGTGCCGACCTTCGCGGGCGCCGGCAAGGGCACGATGCTCTCGCAGTTCCCGGACCTGAACTTCCCCGTCCTCGCCCTCAGCGCCTACCACGGCAGCCTCGGCGTGGACGCGGGCCTGCCGCAGAACGTGTACCAGCTGAACACCTCCAAGATGCAGGAGTTCAAGGACCCCGAGGGGCAGCTGTTCAAGCAGCGGCTGCTGCCCGGGGAGACGATGACCCTCCCCGACGGCGCCGGCACGGTGAAGTTCGAGGGCATCGAGCGCTGGGCCACCTTCTCCGTCACCCACCAGCCCGCCTCCGGGCTGGCCCTGGCGGGCGCCGTGATCGCCATCGGCGGTCTGGCCGCGTCCCTGTTCGTCCAGCGCCGCCGGATCTGGGTCCGTGCGGTGCGCGGCGCGGACGGCGTGACCGTCGTCGAGATGGCGGGACTGGGCCGCAGCGAGTCCGCGAAGCTCCCCGAGGAGCTCTCGGCGCTCTCCGCCGCCCTCTACGAGACGGCGCCGAGCCCGGCGCGGTCCGCGCCGGCGGATGCCGGCACCACAACAGAAGAAGAAGGGGAGCGCGCATGACGCTGCTCGCGGCGGCGACGAACGAGAGCCTCGCCGATCTCAGCAACAAGCTGGTCTACGCGTCGATGGCGGTCTACATGCTCGCCTTCTTCGCGCACATCACCGAATGGGTCTTCGGCAGCCGCAGCAAGGTCGGCCGTACGGCCGCCGCGCTGACCCCGGCCGCCGCGGCCGCCGCCGGTGCGGCGCCCGCCGTGCAGGTGCGGACCAAGGGCGGCGGCACGGCCGTCCTGGACCGGCCGAAGGTCGTCACCCGCTCCGCGTCCGGCGTCCGTGACGTCCCGGACGGCCCCGGCGCGGCCGGCGGCACCGAGAAGGGCGACCTGTACGGGCGCATCGCGGTCTCGCTGACCGTCCTCGGCTTCCTCATCGAGGCCGCGGGCGTGGTCTCCCGGGCGCTGTCGGTGGAGCGTGCCCCCTGGGGCAACATGTACGAGTTCAACCTGACCTTCTCCACGGTCGCCGTCGGCGCCTACCTGCTGCTGCTGGCGCTGAAGAAGAACGTCCGCTGGCTCGGGCTGATCCTGGTGACCTCGGTCCTGCTGGACCTGGGCATCGCCACCACCTGGCTGTACACCGCCAGTGACCAGCTGGTCCCGGCCCTGCACTCGTACTGGCTGTGGATCCACGTCTCCACCGCCATCTTCTGCGGCGCCGTCTTCTACATCGGTGCGGCCGGTGCGGTCCTCTACCTCTTCCGCGACAGCTACGAGAGCCACCTGGAGGCCGGGAAGACCCCCGGCCGCTTCCGCACCTCGGTGCTGGAGCGGATGCCTTCGGCGGCCACCCTCGACAAGTTCTCGTACCGGATCAACGCGGCCGTCTTCCCGCTGTGGACGTTCACCATCGTCGCGGGCGCGATCTGGGCCGGCGACGCCTGGGGCCGCTACTGGGGCTGGGACCCCAAGGAGGTCTGGTCGTTCGTGACCTGGGTGGCGTACGCCTGCTACCTGCACGCGCGGGCCACCGCCGGCTGGAAGGGCCGCAAGGCCGCCTACCTGGCGCTCTTCGCCTTCGCCTGCTGGATCTGGAACTACTACGGCGTGAACATCCTGCTCAGCGGCAAGCACTCGTACGCGGGCGTCTGACCCCGGTCGGTGGGACGCTGGTGGTATGTCTCCTGTGAGCCATGCCACCAGCGAGCCGCGCGGCGAGGGCCGCTGGCTCCTGCGCTTCGAGGTACACGTCCCCTACGCCTATGAGTCCCTGTGGCCCTTCCTGACCACGGGTGACGGGCTGCGCACCTGGCTGGCGGCGGCCGACGTGCTGGAACGCCGTCTCGGCGGGGCCGTGACCCTGCGCTGGCTGAACTCCGGCACCACGGTGTCGGGGGAGGTCACGGCCTGGGACACCGAGCGGGTCGTGGAGTACACGGTCTCCGAGCACGGCCGGATCCGCTTCCACCTGGAGCCCGTCGGCACCGACTCGACGGTGATCCGCTTCCTGAACGAGCGGGCCGGCAGCGACGCGGAACGCCTGGACTGCCTGGCCGGCTGGCACGACCACTTCGAGATGCTGGAGGCCGCCCTCGCCGGGCATCCGGCGGACTGGCCCTCCTGGACCGACACCCGCTGGTCGGAGCTGAGGGCCTCGTACGCGTCCTTCGGCAGGAGCTGAGGGCCGGAGGGCCGCTCTGAGGGCCGCCCGTTATTCCTTGCCCTTGTCCTTCTCGTCGTCCTCGTCCTTGCGCAGCGAGCGCAGGAACTCGGGATTGTCGTCGGGCGCCACCCACTGCGTACGGCGCGCCCGGCCGCCCCCGCCGAAGCCGCCCGCGCCGCCGGCCGCCGTGCGCTTCTTTCCGGCGAGCAGCCACACCACCGGGCCGACGATCGAGAACAGCAGGATGATCAGCACCCACACCCCCTTCGGGAGGCTCTTGACCTCCTCCTCCGGGGTGTTCAGGCAGTCGATGAAGGCGTAGATGGTCAGCGCGAGGATCAGCAGGAACGGCAGATAGCGCAGCACGGTGTGGGAC
>NZ_JZWV01000633.1 GCF_000966975.1 Streptomyces katrae
GCGCAGCACGGTGTGGGACCGACTCCCGGGCAGTGGCGGCGGGCCCGCACGGGGCCCCGGTGACGTCCCCAGGGTATTCGGTGACGGATACTGGGGCCCATGGCTTACGACGATCTCCGCTCGCTGCTCCGGGCCCTGGAGCGGGAGGGCGACCTCAAGCGCATCAAGGCCGAAGTCGACCCGTACCTGGAGGTCGGGGAGATCGTCGACAGAGTGAACAAGGCGGGCGGCCCGGCGCTGCTCTTCGAGAACGTCAAGGGCTCGGCGATGCCGCTGGCCATGAACGTCTTCGGCACCGACCGCCGCCTCCTGAAGGCCCTGGGCCTGAAGTCGTACGGCGAGATCAGCGAGAAGATCGGCGGCCTGCTCAAGCCGGAGCTGCCCCAGGGCTTCATCGGGGTCCGCGAGGCCTTCGGCAAGCTCGGCTCGATGGTGCACGTGCCGCCGAAGAAGGTGAAGGGCGAGTCCGCGCCCGTCCAGGAGGTCGTCCTCACCGGCGACGACGTGGACCTGGACCAGCTGCCGGCCCTCTTCACCTGGCCCAAGGACGGCGGCTCCTTCTTCAACCTGGGCCTCACCCACACCAAGCACCCCGAGACGGGCGTCCGCAACCTCGGCCTCTACCGGCTCCAGCGGCACGACAAGCGCACCATCGGCATGCACTGGCAGATCCACAAGGACAGCCGCAACCACTACGCCGTCGCCGCGGCGCGCGGCGAGCGGCTGCCGGTCGCGATCGCCTTCGGCTGCCCGCCGGCCGTCACCTACGCCTCGACGGCGCCGCTGCCGGGCGACATCGACGAGTACCTGTTCGCCGGGTTCGTCGCCGGCAAGCGGATCGAGATGGTCGACTGCAAGACGGTCCCGCTCCAGGTCCCGGCCAACGCGGAGGTGGTGATCGAGGGCTGGCTGGAGCCCGGGGAGATGCTCCCCGAGGGGCCGTTCGGCGACCACACCGGTTTCTACACCCCGCAGGAGCCGTTCCCCGCGCTGAAGATCGACTGCGTGACGATGCGGAAGCGGCCGCTGCTGCAGTCGATCGTGGTCGGCCGGCCGCCGACGGAGGACGGCCCGCTGGGTCGTGCGACGGAACGCTTCTTCCTCCCGCTGCTGAAGATCATCGTCCCGGACATCGTGGACTACCACCTGCCCGAGTCCGGCGGCTTCCACAACTGCGCGATCGTCTCGATCGACAAGAAGTACCCCAAGCACGCCCAGAAGGTGATGCACGCCATCTGGGGCGCGCACATGATGTCGCTGACCAAGCTGATCATCGTGGTGGACAAGGACTGCGACGTCCACGACCTGCACGAGGTGTCCTGGCGGGCCCTCGGCAACACCGACTACTCCCGCGACCTCACGGTGGTGGAGGGCCCGGTGGACCACCTGGACCACGCCTCCTACCAGCAGTTCTGGGGCGGCAAGGCCGGCATCGACGCCACGAAGAAGCTCCCCGAGGAGGGCTACACCCGCGACGGCGGCTGGCCCGACATGGTGGAGTCCGACCCGGCGACGGCGGCCCTGGTGGACCGCCGCTGGAAGGAGTACGGCCTGTGAGCACGGCCATGGGCGGCCCCGCCCTCTTCATCGGCACCGACACGACCTACGTGGCCCTGGTGCGCCCGCGCCTGGACCCGGCCGACCCGGAGGTCCGGGAGGCGGCGGAGCAGGCGGGCGTCAGCCCGGAGGAGTTCGCCGGCCCCGGCAACGTGTGGGCGCTGATGTGGGAGCAGGACGGCGTGGACGGCGGCGGCTTCGAGCTGCCGGGCCTGCGGGACGCGGAGGCCGAGGACTTCGCCGACCGGCTGCTGGCCGAGCTGTCCTTCGAGAGCGGCCCGTTCACCGTCGGTGCGGGCGAGGTGCTGCACATCCAGGCCTACCCGGCCGCCGAGACCTGCCGCTTCGTCTCCGTGATCACCCCGCCGGAGGGCGAGGAGCTCGCCCCGGTCACCCTCGACGTCCCGGCGGTGGACGCCGACGCGCTCCGCGCCGACCTCGAAGACTTCCGCAGGAGCCTGGCATGACGACCACCGCCGAAGGTGTGCTCGGCCCCGGACAGGCGCCGCGGCCCACCGGCAAGGTCAAGGCCTTCCTGCGGCTGGTGATGATCGAGCACTCGGTCTTCGCCCTGCCCTTCGCCTACATCGCCGCCCTCACCGCCATGTTCCGCCTCGACGGGCGGATGCACTGGCGGGAGCTGCTGCTGGTCACCGTGTGCATGGTGGGGCTGCGGACCTTCGCGATGGCCGCGAACCGGATCATCGACCGCGAGCTCGACGCCCGCAACCCGCGCACCGCCGGGCGCGAGCTGGTCACCGGCGCGGTGTCGGTGCGCTCGGCGTGGACGGGCGCGGGGATAGCCCTCGTGGTCTTCCTCGGGGCGGCCGCCCTCCTGAACCCGCTGTGCCTGGCGCTGGCGCCGGTCGCGGTGGTGCCGATGGTGGTCTACCCGTACGGCAAGCGGTTCACCAACTTCCCGCAGGCCATCCTGGGCCTGGCCCAGGCGATGGGCCCGGTCGGCGCCTGGCTGGCGGTCACCGGCGAGTGGTCCTGGGAGGCGGTGGTCCTCGGCCTGGCCATCGGCGTGTGGATCGGCGGCTTCGACCTGATCTACGCCTGCCAGGACGTGGACTCCGACCGCGCCGAGGGCGTCAAGTCGGTCCCGGCCCGCTTCGGCGTCCCGGGCGCCCTGTGGGGCGCCCGCGCCTGCCACGCCGTCACCACGGCCCTGCTGGCCGCGTACGCGGTCCTCACGGACGGCGGCGCCTTCCTCTGGCTGGGCCTGCTGATCGTCGCGGCGGCGTTCCTGTACGAGCACACGATCGTGAAGCCGCACGACCTGTCCCGGCTGAACCGGGCGTTCTTCACGGTGAACGGCTTCATCGGAATCGCGCTCTTCGTGTGCGCCCTGGCGGACCTGCTGATCCGGGGCCTGACGCTGTAGCCCGGACGGGGCGCCCGTCCGGGCCGCCGGCCGTCAGCCGAGCCGGGGTGCCGGGCGGCGGTACCAGAGGGCCGTGGCCACGCCTGCGGCGAGGCCGCAGAGGTGGGCCTGCCAGCTGACCAACGGGTTCAGGGGCAGGAGGCCGAGGAACATGCCGCCGCCGTAGTACGCGGCGACCGCGATGCCCACCGCGATGCCCAGCACCTTGCGCTCGACGAAGCCCCGCACCAGCAGGAAGCCGAAGAGGCCGTAGATCAGCCCGGACGCGCCGATGGTGACGCTGTGGGCGGGGGAGATCAGCCAGACGCCGAGCCCGTCGGCGGCGATGACCAGCAGGCAGACGGCCAGGAAGCGGCGGATGCCGCTGAGGGCGGTGACGAAGCCGAGGACCAGCAGCGGGAGGCTGTTGCCCGCCACGTGGCCGAAGCCGAAGTGGAGGAAGGGCGCCAGGGGTATGCCGATGAGGCCGTCGGCCTCGCGCGGCCTGATGCCGTAGAGGTCGAGGGCGTGTCCGGCGGCGAGGTCGATCAGCTCGATCAGCCACAGCAGCGCCACCCAGCCCAGCATCAGCTTCGCGGAGGCCGCCGCGCGTTCCCTGTGGCTCCACTCGGGAACGGTGGTGTCCAGCGTGTTCGTACTCATGTGCCATGTCCCCCGGGGCGTGTCGTGCGTCCGGCACACCTTAACGAGTGGCCCGTGGGCGTGGCCGGATAGTCTCGGAGGTATGACTGAGCGCAAGCGCACCCCCTGGGTGGTGGGGGTTTCCGGGGCGTCCGGGACGCCGTACGCGGCCTCGGTGGTCCGAGGGCTGCTCGCGGCGGGCGAGGCGGTGGACCTGGTGGTCAGCCGGGCCTCGCGGCTCACTCTGCTGGACGAGACCGGGATCGCCTTCCGGGACGCGCACTGGCGGGACGATCTGGCCGAGTGGCTGGCGCGATCTGGCCGAGTGGCTGGCGCGGGGCGCCGACGGGAAGCCGGGGACCTTCGAGGTGTCCGGGCTGGACGACGTGCGGTACTGGGCGGCCGGGGACCTGGCCGCCGGGCCGAGCTCGGGTTCGTACCCGGTCAAGGGGATGCTGATCGTCCCCGCTTCCACGGCCTGTGTGGCCGGGGTGGCGCTGGGTCTGTCGAAGGACCTGCTCCAGCGCGTCGCGAGCGTCACGCTGAAGGAGCGGCGCAGGCTGGTGGTCGCGGTGCGGGAGACCCCGCTGAACGGGCAGACGCTGAGGCATCTGGTGGCGCTGGACGAGGCGGGCGCTGTCGTGCTGCCCGCCTCTCCGGCGTTCTACGCGGGTGCGACGCACATCCAGGATCTCGTGGACTTCGTCGCGGGGCGGGTGCTCGACGCGGCAGGGGTGCCGCACGGCCTGTACCGCCGTTGGGAGGGGGAGCTTGGCAGCGCCCGCTCCCGTGACTAGCGCTTCTTGGCGCGGAGCGGCCGGCGGGTCTTGTCGTTCCGGTAGGCGGCGGCGGGCTGGTCGGTGCGGGATCGGTTGGCCAGCTCCTGGAGCTGTCGCATGTGCGCGTAGGCCATCTCGATCGTGTACACGGTGAACCACTCCTGAAGATCGTCATTGATCTGTTGAAAGATTCACAGGGTGTTGACCCTGTGTGCCTTTGATTCTATACCTAAACTTGCAGGATCGCCGAATAATGGAAGGCTCCACGTAATGGACACGGTGGACAGGCAGCTCATCCAGGCACTCCGGGAGAACGGTCGTGCCTCGTACGCGGAGCTGGGCCGTCTCGTGGGCCTCTCCGGCCCCAGCGTCACCGACCGGATCAACCGTCTGGAGACGGCCGGCGTCATCACCGGTTACCGCGCGACCGTCGCCGCCGCCGAGCTCGGCCTCGGCGTCACCGCGCTGATCGGCATCTCCCTCTCCGACGCCGCCGACCACGAGGACGTGGCCCGCCGGCTGCGCGACCTCGCCGAGATCGAGGACTGCTGGTTCATCGCCGGCGACGACTCCTTCATGCTCAAGGTCCGCGCCAGCGACGTCGACGGCCTGGAGAAGATCATCCGCAAGCTCTCCGGCACCAAGGGCGTCTCCCGCACCCGCACCACGATCGTCCTCTCCACCAAGTGGGAGAACCGGGTCGGCGAGCTGCCCGAGGACGCCTGAGAGTACGGTGGGTGGCGGTTGCACACAGGCTGGGACAGGGCAAGGAAGACAGGGAGACACCGGCATGGACGCTGGGCTCAAGCGCGAGCTGGAGGAGAAGGTCCGCTCCGGCGAGCGGCTGACGCGTGAGGACGGCATCGCCCTCTACGAGTCGGACGACCTGGCGTGGCTGGGCGGTCTCGCCCACGAGGTGCGCACCCGCAAGAACGGTGACGTCGTCCACTTCAACGTCAACCGCCACCTCAACATGACGAACGTGTGCACCGCCTCCTGCGCGTACTGCTCGTTCCAGCGCAAGCCGGGCGAGAAGGACGCGTACACGATGCGCATCGAGGAGGCCGTCCGCCTGGCCAAGGCCATGGAGAACGAGAACCTCACCGAGCTGCACATCGTCAACGGCCTGCACCCCTCCCTCCCGTGGCGCTACTACCCGCGCTCGCTGTCGGCCCTCAAGGAGGCGCTGCCGAACGTCTCGCTGAAGGCGTTCACGGCGACGGAGATCCACCACTTCGAGACCATCTCGGGCCTGTCGGCCTCCGAGATCCTCGACGAGCTGATCGACGCGGGGCTGGAGTCCCTGACCGGCGGCGGCGCGGAGATCTTCGACTGGGAGGTCCGCCAGCACATCGTCGACCACCGCACCCACTGGGAGGACTGGTCGCGCATCCACCGCCTGGCGCACGAGAAGGGGCTCAAGACCCCGAGCACCATGCTCTACGGGCACATCGAGGAGCCGCGCCACCGCGTGGACCACGTGCTGCGGCTGCGCGAGCTCCAGGACGAGACCGGCGGCTTCCAGGTCTTCATCCCGCTGCGCTACCAGCACGACTTCGTGGACATGAAGGACGGCAAGGTCCGCAACAAGCTCCAGGCGCGCACGACGATGGCGACGGGCGCCGAGGCGCTGAAGACCTTCGCGGTCTCCCGCCTGCTCTTCGACAACGTGCCGCACGTCAAGGTCTTCTGGGTGATGCACGGCGTGCAGACCGCC
This sequence comes from Streptomyces katrae, assembly GCF_000966975.1. GTDB lineage: Bacteria > Actinomycetota > Actinomycetes > Streptomycetales > Streptomycetaceae > Streptomyces > Streptomyces katrae. Next base: position 6,062 of record NZ_JZWV01000633.1, read on the forward strand.
CAGCTCGCGCTCCAGCACGGCGCGGACGACATGGACGGCTCGGTGGTCGAGTACAAGATCACGCACGACGCGGACAACTACGGCACCCCGAACAAGCTGACCCGCGACGACCTCCTCGAACTGATCCGCGAGGCGGGCTTCCGCCCCGTCGAGCGCAACACGCGCTACGAGATCATCCGCGAGTACCCGGGCCCGGACGCCACGCTGCGCGAGACCCCGCAGGCGATGCGCGTCTGACGCCCCCTCCCCCTTCGAGAGGCCCCGGTCCCCTGTGGACCGGGGCCTCTCGCGCTTCCGGGCGCTTCCGGACGCCTCCCGCGCGGCCCGCATGCCGGAAACCCGTTGCCCGGCGGGTGGGTAATGGATAATTTTGATCGGTGACCCTTACTTTTACCTTCGATCCCGTCGTCGACCCCACCCTCCGCGACGGCATCGCGGAGCTGTGGACCGAGGTCTCCAACGCCGGCGGCGCCGTCGGCTTCGTCCCGCCCGTCACCATCGAGGACATCCGCCCCGAGCTCGTCAAGCACCTCGTCGCCATGGCCGAGGGCCGCCACCGGCTGCTGGTCGGGCACGACGCGGACGGGAACGTGGCCGCCGCGGCCTTCCTCGCCTTCAACCAGCACCGCCTCATGAAGCACTGGGCGTACGCCTACACGGTCATGGTCCGCCCCGCCCTCCAGGGCCGCGGCGCCGGCCGCGCGCTGATGGCCGCCCTCGCCGACGCGGCCCGCACCCTGGACGGCATCGAGTCCGTCGTCCTCGAATGCCGGGGCGGCCTCGGCCTGGAGCACTTCTACGCGGCCTGCGGCTACAAGGAGGTCGGCCGGATCCCCGGCGCCATCCGCGTGGCCCCCGGCGACGACCGCGACGGCATCACGATGCTGCTGCCCCTCCACTGAGGCCCCCGGCGGCCGTGGGCCCGGGCCCGGCGTGCTTCACTGGACGGGTACCTGCCGACGTGTCCGACGTTTCCGATGAGAAAGAAGGGGTCATCGTGTCCCTCAAGCCGAGTGCGACGATCCGCTACACCGCGATGCGCCTGGGCATCTTCGTCGGATGCCTGGTCCTGGTCGCCGTCCTGGTCCACTTCGGTCTGGTGCCCTCCGGTCTGGGCTCCGCCAACCCCGCCTGGATCGTGCTGCTCGCGCTGGTGCTCTCCGCGCCGCTGTCCTTCGTCCTGCTGCGCAAGCAGCGTGACGAGATGTCCCAGCAGATCTCCGGACGCGTCGCGGATGCGAAGCAGAAGCTCGCCGCCAACCGCAGCCAGGAGGACGCGGCCGACGACGCCGCCCGCGCGTGAACTGATACGCACGCCCCCTTCCGCGAGCCCCAGCGACGGGAACACCCCCCGCCACGCTGGGGCTTCGGCGTTCCCGGGGTTCCCCGACCCTTGCGGATCCACCCCTTCGCGATCATTGCTCAAAGCATCTCTTTGGGTTTCTCAAAGCCGAAGTGTTAGCGTGGTCGACATGTTGACCGCCGCAGCGCACCCGATGAGCCCGAGCCTCCCGCTCGTGGCGCGCCTGCACGTCGACCTCTGCCGCCGCGTGTCAGCGGCCTGTTGCTGTTGCCGCTGAGCGCCCGCAGCAGCGGTCGCCGGCGGGCCCGGCCCTTTTCCGGCTGCCGCCGTACCGCACCCCCCGCAGAAACCTTCCGCCGTACGTCCGTGCGTCCCCCGGAGATTGCCGTGTCCGCGTCCCCCCAGGCCCAGGCTCCCGCCAAGGCCTCCTTCAAGTTCCCGTTCTGGGCCCAGATCGTCGCCGGTCTCGCGCTCGGCGTCCTCTTCGGCTGGATAGCCCGCAGCCAGGACGTCAGCTGGCTCAAGACCACCCTGGAGCAGGTCGGTGACATCTTCATCCAGCTGCTGAAGCTGGCCGTCGCCCCGCTCGTCTTCTTCGCGATCCTGGTGTCCATCACCAACCTGCGGAAGGTGAACAACGCCGCCCGCCTCGCCTCCCGCACCCTGCTCTGGTTCATGATCACCTCGCTGATCGCGGTCGGCATCGGCCTCGCGATCGGCCTGCTGACCGACCCGGGCGCCGGCACCGGCCTCACCCCGGCCGACGGCAAGGAGCCCAAGCGGCACGGCTCGTGGATCGACTTCCTGACCGGCATCGTGCCGAAGGACATCGTCACCCCGTTCACCGAACTGAACGTCCTGCAGATCGTCTTCCTCGCCGCCGTCGCCGGCATCGCCGCCCTCCAGCTCGGCGCCAAGGCCCAGCCCGTCCTGAACCTCGCCGAGTCCGTCCTGGAGCTCCTCCAGAAGGCCCTGTGGTGGGTCATCCGCCTCGCCCCCGTCGGCACCGTCGGCCTCATCGGCACCGCCATCGCCAGCTACGGCTGGGACCTGATCGGCAAGTACGCCACCTTCACCGCCGACATCTACATCGGCTGCGCCCTGGTCATGTTCGGCGTCTACCCGCTGCTCCTCGCCACCGTCGCCAAGGTCAACCCGGTCCAGTTCTTCAAGGGCGCCTGGCCCGCCATCCAGCTGGCCTTCGTCTCCCGCTCCTCGGTCGGCACCATGCCCGTCACCCAGAAGGTCACCGAGCGCCTCGGCGTCCCGAAGGAGTACGCCTCCTTCTCCGTCCCGTTCGGCGCCACGACCAAGATGGACGGCTGCGCCGCGATCTACCCGGCCCTCGCCGCGATCTTCATCGCGAACATCTTCGACGTGCAGCTGGGCATCAAGGAGTACCTGCTCATCGCGTTCGTCTCGGTCGTCGGCTCCGCCGCCACGGCCGGCCTGACCGGCGCCACGGTCATGCTCACCCTGACCCTCTCCACCCTGGGCCTGCCGCTCGCCGGCGTAGGCCTGCTGATGGCGATCGACCCGATCCTGGACATGATGCGGACGGCGACGAACGTCGCAGGTCAGGCGGTCGTACCGGTCCTCGTCTCCGCCCGTGAGGGGATCCTCGACAAGGAGGCCTACGCCGCCGCCTCGTCCTCCCCGCTGGACGAGCCCGCCGCCGCCCAGCCCGCCCCGGTCGCCGTCGCCGCCTGACGCGACGCCGCCCGCGCACCGCACCGCACCGCGGCCCCCGCCCCCTCCGGGCGGGGGCCGCGGCGTTCCCCTCCGCGTGCCGGGGGGCGGGGTGTCGCGCATCATGAGGGCTGTGGACGACGCGTGCCGGGAGGCGCCGGCCCTGTCGGTCGCGGTCCCCGTCTTCAACGAGGAGGAAGTGCTGCCCGTCCTGGCGGCGCGGCTGCGGCCCGTGCTGGACGGGTGCGGGGAGCCGTACGAGGTCCTCGCCGTCGACGACGGCTCCAACGACCGGACGCCCCTCCTGCTGGAGGAGCTGCGCGCGGCCTGGCCCCAGCTGCGCGTGGTGACCCTGCGGCGCAACAGCGGCCATCAGGCCGCCCTCACCGCCGGGCTGCGCCGGGCCCGGGGCGCCTACGTGGTCAGCATCGACGCCGACCTCCAGGACCCGCCCGAGGTGATCCCCGAGATGCTCGCCCTCGCCCGGACGCAGGGCCTGGACATCGTCTACGGCGTACGCGGCGACCGCTCCACGGACAGCGGCTTCAAACGCCGCACGGCCGGCGCGTACTACCGGCTGATGCGCCGCCTGGCAGGCGCCCACGTCCCCGCCCAGGCGGGCGACTTCCGGCTGCTGTCCCGGGCCGTCGTGGACACCCTCAAGACCCTCCCCGACCAGCAGCAGATCTACCGCCTGCTCATCCCGTGGCTGGGCTTCCCCAGCGGGCAGGTCGCCTACCGGCGGGCGGAGCGGGCGGCGGGCACCTCCAAGTACCCCCTGCACAAGATGGTCCTGCTGGCCTTCGACAGCATCACGGGCTTCTCCGCCGTCCCGCTGCGGCTGGCCACCGCGATCGGCGCCCTGAGCTCCGTGGTCTGCCTCGGCTTCCTCGTCTGGGCCCTCGTCGTCTACGCCACCGGCAGCCCGCTGCCCGGCTGGAGCTCCCTGATCATCACCATGCTGTTCTTCGGCGCCGTCCAGCTCTTCTGCCTGGGCATGCTCGGCGAGTACGTGGCCCGCATCCACACGGCGGTCCAGGGCCGGCCCACGTACGTCGTGGCCCGCGACACGGGCGAGGAGGAGCGGTAGGGGCCCTCACACGAGCACGCCGGCGAAGAACATCGCCCCCAGCAGGGCGTACTGGGCCGCGCAGGCGGCCAGCAGCGGGACCTGCACCCACGGGGACATGCGGCGGACGAGGACCAGCCCGGCGAACATCTGGGCGTGGTTGCGGTACCAGGACATCTGCGCCCCGGCGACGAACGGCACCAGGAACACCGCCACCGTCAGGACGAGCGCCGCCCACTCCACGACGGACAGCCGCCGCTCGCGGACCAGCAGGACGACGGCCGTCGCCACCACCAGCACCACGAACGCGGTGTTCAGCCAGAGCTGCGGACGGTGCGCGGCGAGGGCGTGCCCCACCAGCCACGGGAGGTGTCCCTCCGGCGTGTACCAGTCGCGGAAGGGGACCGCGTAGGCCCGGGCCATCTCCGCGAAGGGCTGACGCAGGTCCCCCTGCCCGTAACTGGAGCGCTGGATGGTCTCGTACGCGTCCCAGTGCCCGGTCGCCTGCCACATCAGCCACTTGGCCCACAGCACCCCGCACCCGGCGACGACGGCCGAGGCCGCGGCCTTCGCGCACCGGCGCGGCCATGTCTCCCCCCGCCAGGCGAACAGGGCGCTCGACATCAGCAGGACGGCGGCGACCGCGCCGACCGGGTGGCAGGCGACCGCGACGAACCCGCCCGCCGTGGCGGTCCACCAGGAGCCGCGCCCCAGCCCGGCGACGCAGACGAGCAGGGCCAGGGTCGCGAGGGCGACCGGGAACAGCGCGTGGAAGTACACCCCGCCGGGGAAGACCGTGCCGATGGCGAGGGTGAGGCCGGTGGCCCGGGTGAGGACGGCGCCGAGGAGCCACCACAGCACCGCGAACATGCCGAGCAGCGCGGCCTCGGTGACGACGAGGGCGGACAGCTCGTAGGAGAGCCCGGTGCCGGACACCGCCCGCACGGCCATCGGGTACCCGGGGAACCAGGCCACGTTCCCGCACATGACGTCGGGGAAGTTCGCGTAGCGCTCCCGGCAGCGGAACATCTCGTAGCCGCCGCGGGCGATGGAGAGGTAGTGCTCGGAGTCCCAGCGGCGGCGGGCGGCCGTGGACCAGTAGGCCACCGGGTATCCGTCACCGGCGACGGAGGCGTGCGCGACCGCCCAGGTGACCAGGTTGGAGACCAGCCAGGCGACGACCGGCGGCAGCGCGGCGCGGAGCCGGCCGGGCCGGGGGGATTCGGTCATCTCCCCGCCAGTCTGGCCACGGCCCCGGCCGGCCCGCACCCGGAAGGCCGCCGTACGGTTCAGCGGCTCACGGGACGTCCGTTCACGAGAGCTGCCAGAGGCGTACCGTGCCGTCGCCCGCGCCGCTGGCGAGGGTCTTGCCGTCGGGGCTGAACGCCACCGACCACACGGGGCTCGCGTGTACCGGGGCCGGGCCGGTGAGGGTCTCGCCGCGCAGGTCCCACAGCCGTACCAGCTTGTCCCAGCCACCGGTGGCGAGGACGGTGCTGCTGCCGGGCCGGAAGGCGACCGAGGCGAGGTCGTAGGGCAGCCCGGTGCGGGCCGTGGTCTCCGCGCGGGTGCCGGCGTTCCACACCCGCAGCTCGCCGAGGGGGCCGGCCATGGCGGTGTTCCCGAAGCCGGCGGTGTTGTCGGGCTGTGCGCCGGAACCGGAGTTCACCCCGGCGGCGACGAAGCCGCCGTCGGAGCTGAACGCCACCGAGGTCACGTCCCCCTTCGTGTTGAGGGTGAAGCCCTTCTGGCCGGGGAGGTCCCACAGGCGGAGCGTGTGGTCGCCGCCACCGCTGGCGATGGTCCTGCCGTCGGGGCTGAACGCCACCGACCACACTCCGGAGGGGTGTCCGGGCAGGGTGGTGCTGTAGCGCGCGGCGGGGACGTCCCAGAGGTGGACGCCCTGGTCCTCCCCGCCGCTGGCGACGGTCCTGCCGTCCGGGCTGAACGCCACCGACCGGATCGGGGCCGTATGGCCCTTCAGCATCGCGAACGGGACCGCCCCGGTGGGTTTCCACAGCAGCACCTTCGCGTCCTCGCCGCCGCTCGCGAGGGTCTTGCCGTCCGGGGCGAAGGCGATCGAGCGGATGAGGGCGTCGTGGCGGAGGACGGCGATGGTCGTTTTGGTGGCCAGGTCCCAGATCCGGATGGTGCGGTCGCGGCTGCCGCTGGCGAGGGTCTTGCCGTCGGGG
>NZ_JZWV01000634.1 GCF_000966975.1 Streptomyces katrae
GGCTGCCGCTGGCGAGGGTCTTGCCGTCGGGGCTGAACGCCACCGACTCGACGGAGGCCTCGTGTCCGAGGAGGCCGTTCACGGGGTGGAGGGCGAGGGCCTCGCGCTCGTCGCCGTCCAGGGAGAGGACGGCGGCCGTCCCGCCGGCGGCAGCCGCGAGCGCGGCGAGCCCGCCGAGGACGAGCGCCCGCCGGCTCGGTCCCCGCCCGGTGCCGGTGCGGCCGGGGGCGTGCCGTCCGGGGTCCTCGACGGTGGGGCCGGTGTGCTGCCCCGCCGTCGGGGCGGCGGGGGCGGTGGGGGCCGGGGCAGCGGCGGGGGCCGGTGCGGACCCGGCTGCGGCTGCGGTTACGGGCTCCGGTGCCGGTACCGGTTCGGGTTCGGGCCGGGGTGCGGGTACGGGCGCTGCCGCCGGAGCCGGAGCCTCGGTCAGCAGGGCGCGGAGCCGGGTCGTGGTGGTCTGGGCGTCGGGGCGTTCGGCGGGGTCCTTGGACAGCAGGGCGGCCACCAGCTCCACCAGGGCCGGCGGCAGGTCCGGCCGTACGGAGTCCAGCGCGGGCGGGGTCTCGTCCAGGTGCTGCCGCATCAGCACCCACACCTGCCCGGCGGCCGGGAACGGCGGGGCCCCGGTCAGCAGGGCGAACAGCACGCACCCCAGCGCGTACAGGTCGCACCGGGCGTCGACGTGCTCGCCGCGCCACTGCTCGGGCGCCATGTAGGCGGGGGTGCCGAAGACCCGGCCGGTGACGGTGAGTCCGCCGGTGCTGTCGGCGGTGCGGGCGATGCCGAAGTCACAGATCTTCAGGCGGTCGCCGGTGGTGAGGAGGAAGAGGTTCGCGGGCTTGAGGTCCCGGTGCACCACCTTCTGCGCGTGCGCGGCGGCCAGGGCCTCCGCCGCCTGGAGCGCCAGATCGAGCGCCTCGGGTACCGGTAGCCCCTCGCCCGGGGTGCGGGCCAGCAGGTGGGCGAGGTCCTCGCCCTCCAGGAGCTCCATCACGATGAAGAGGCGGTTCTCGTGCTGGCCGATGTCGTGGACGACCGTGATCCCGGGGTGCTGGAGCCGCGCCCCGATGGCCGCCTCGCGCCGGAAGCGGCCCAGCAGCTCGTCGGACGCGTCGAACTCCAGCAGTACCTTCACCGCCACGGGCCGGCCGAGGTCGGCGTCGAACCCCCGCCAGACCTCCCCGATCCCGCCCTGTCCGAGCCGCACGTCCAGCCGGTACCGCCCGGCCAGGCGTTCCCCCGCCCTCATGGTTCCCCCCAGTTGCGCAACGACCGCTGTGGCAGGGGTCATTGTTCAACACGCGGTGCGCCGGGGGCAGACGGGATCGCGGGCCCGGGGTCCGGGTCATCCGGGATCCGGCGGCGCCCGACGTAAACCAACCCCCTACCCCCGCTTCGGCGGCTGCCCACTCACATGGGTGAACTGTTCCAACTCGGCTCGCTCCCGGGGGTGACCGCCTGGCTGAAGCGGGGCGCGGAGCCCGAGGCCGTGCGGCGGGTGCTCGTCGGTGCCGCACCTGCCCGCCCGAGGACCTGGCCACCGCCGCGTAGAGCCGCCACCGCGGGTCCGGGCGCCCGGGCCGGGATGCCAATGGGGTGAAAACCGGCAGCGCGGGCGTGGTCCGGCGGCGGAGCCCGGGGGGCCGACAGTAACTGTGTGGTCCGTGACGATTCTTGTGCGGTCTCCGGAGGAGGAAGCCGGCGAGGCCGGAGAAGGGGCCGGGTCCGGGGGAGCCGGGCCGGGCGCCCTGTCCAGGGCGGCCGCCGTCGCGTGGGTCTGGCCGGCGCTGACCGCGCTGCTCCTGTCCCTCGCCGGGATCGACGGCACGCTCCTGGGCACCGACGAGCTGGTCACCTGGGAGGTGAGCAGGCGCAGTCCGCAGGAGATCCGGGCCCTGCTGCACCACGTCGACGCGGTGCACGGCAGCTACTACTTCCTGATGCACGGCTGGACGGCCGTGTTCGGGGACTCGCACCTGTCCCTGCGCATGCCCACGGTCCTGGCCGTGACCGCGACGGCCGCCCTCGTCACGCTGACCGGGCGCCGGCTCTTCGGGCAACGGGCCGGGCTGTGCGCCGGGTCGCTCTTCGCGGTGCTTCCCGCGGCGAGCCGGTTCGCCCAGGAGGCGCGTAGCTACGCGCTGGTGATGCTGGTCGCGACCCTGGCCACGTTCCTGCTGCTCAGGGCGCTGGACGGGTCCCGCCGGCCGTGGGGACGGGCGGCGCGGTGGACGGCGTACGGGCTGTGCCTGGCCGTGCTGGGGCTGCTGCACCTGATCGCGCTCACGATCGTGCTGTGTCACGCTCCCGCGGCGGTCCTGCGGGCCCGCCGTACGGGCCGGGGCCTGTGGTCCTTCCTGCTCGCGGGCTCGGCGGCCGCCGTGTGCGTACTGCCGGTGTTCCTGCTCGGCAGGTCGCAGGCCTCCCGCCAGCTGTTCTGGCTGCCGAAGCCGGACGCCTGGGGCCTGGTCGAGATCTGGCCGCAGCTGTTCGCCTCCGCCCTGTGCGCCGGAGCGGTGATCGCGCTGGCCGCCCTGGCGTGGCGGGAGGACCGCGAGAACGTCCTGCTCTGCTCCGCCGTCGCCGTGCTGCCGCCGTTCGTGCTGTGGGCGGCGTCGCACGGCGAGGTCTCCTACTTCCGCTACCAGTACGCGCTGTTCACCGTGCCGGCCTGGGCGCTGCTGGCGGGGGCGGGGCTCGCCGGGGCGACCCGGTCCCGGCGGGCCGCGGTCGCGGTCCTGGCCGTGGTCGCGCTGCTGGCGCTGCCCGATCAGCGCAGGGTCAGGAGCCCGTTCGAGCACGACGTCCCGCACGCCGCGGACTACGCCGGTGCGGCGCGGACCATCGAGAAGTACTACCGGCCGGGGGACGCCGTGGTCTACGTCCGGGGCGCCCCCTGGATGCTGGACCAGGGGCTGCGCTACTACCTCAAGCCCGGGGTGGACCCGCGGGAGGTCTTCCTCGCCAGGTCCGCGGCCGACAACGACGAGCTGTTCCCGGTCTACTGCCCGGTGCCCGTCCGGTGCCTGGCGGGGGAGAGCCGGATTTGGGTGGTGGTGCCCGGCAGTGACGCCGACGTGCTGCAGGCGGTCCCCAAGGAGCAGGCCGCGGCGCTGCGTTCGCGGTACACCCTCTTCGGCACGGAATCCCTCAGCGGTCTGACGGTCGGGCTGCTGGAACGCAAGCCGGCCGGGGCGCCCGGGGCCTCCTAGGCGTCCACCGGGTGCCAGGCCGGGCCGGCGGCGGTGTCGCGGACGTGGCCGAAGACCACGTCGGCGAAGTGGACGCCGAAGCCGATCGTGTCCGGCTGCGACAGTTCGGCCACCAGGCGGTGGCGGTGGCCGGCGGTGGCGGTCAGGTCGTGGTCGAAGCCCGCGGACCAGGAGGGGTGGGCGGCCTGGAGCGGGGAGTGCATCGCGTCGCCGAAGGCGATCAGCCGGCGGCCGCCGCCCGTGACGACGTACTCGGCGTGCCCGGCGGTGTGGCCCGGGTGGATGCGCACGCGCACGCCCGGGAAGACCTCCTCGCCGTCGGTGATCGTGCGGACGTTCTTGGAGAGGGCCGCCGTCACATGGGGCTGCACGGCGTCGCGGGCTTCCCACTCCGGCCCGGAGAGCAGGAACTCGGCGTGGCCGAGGAGGGGTTCGCAGGCCCAGCCGGTGTGGTCGGGGTGGAGGTGGGTGAAGGCCACCGCCTCGATGTCCTCGGGCCGGCGGCCGAGTGCGGCCAGGCTGTCGGGGAGGGCGCCGCCGTGGGCCGAGTGCAGGGGGCCGTCCGGGGTCTCGAAGGCGTGCGGGCCGATGCCGGTGTCGATGAGGAGGGCGCGGCCGCCGTGTTCGACGAGGAGGGCGCCGAGGCTGCCGGTCAGGTGGCCGGTCTCGTCGAGGTACTCGGGGTGCGCGGTCCAGGTGGCGGCGGTGGTGTCGGGGAGCAGGGCCGACGGGCGGAAGCGGGCGGCGCCGTCAGGGAGGTAGGTCACCTTCGTCTCGCCCAGGTGGAGGGTGCGGATGCCCGAGGGGCGGCTCAGTCGGGTGTCGTGCTCGGGCATTTCTTCTCCCTGGTGAGGTGGGGGTGCCGGTGTCGGTGCCGGTGCTGGTGTCCGGCGTTGATCACCATAAACATCAAGCTTGAATCATTCAAGCTGTAAATGTTTTGGCTTGATGGGGTTGTTAGGCTGGACGGCATGACGAAGTCCCCGGAGCCGCAGTCGCGGGCCGTCGCCGAACGGCAGCTGTGCGGCCTGGTCGACGGGCTCGCCCAGCGGATCGCCGAGCACGTGCGGGAGCGGGCCGCCACCCTGGGCCTGACCGCCTCCCAGGCGACCGCGCTGCGGGAGATGAGCGGGTCGATGACCATGCGGGAGCTCGCCGAGCGGATGAACTGCGAGCCCTCGAACGCCACCTTCGTCGTGGACCGCCTGGAGAAGCAGGGGCTGGTCGAGCGGCATCCGCATCCCACCGACCGGCGCGCCAAGCTCCTCGTCCTGACCGGCGAGGGCACGGCGCTGCGTACCCGGCTGCTCGACCTCCTGCACGTCGACTCGCCCGTGGCGTGCCTCGCGCCGGAGGAGCAGCGGGTGCTGCGCGACCTGCTGGAGCGGGCCGTCACCGGCGCCTGAGGGCCGCCGTGAGACGGTGGTCGTGAACCGATGGCTCGGGACCGCGCGACGCACCGGAGGGCAGCTCATGAGAATCCACCTCACCCACGTCTTCGTCGACGACCAGGACAAGGCCCTGCGCTTCTACACCGACGTGCTGGGCTTCGTGAAGAAGCACGACGTCCCGCTCGGGGGCACCGACCGGTGGCTGACGGTGGTCTCACCGGAGGATCCCGACGGGACCGAGCTGCTGCTGGAGCCCTCCGGGCACCGTGCGGTCGGGCCGTACAAGACGGCGCTGGTCGAGGACGGCATCCCGGCGGCCTCCTTCGCCGTGGACGACGTGCACGCGGAGTTCGCGCGGCTGCGCGGGCTCGGGGTGCGGTTCGCGCAGGAGCCGGTGGAGACGGGCCCGGTGACGACGGCGGTCCTGGACGACACCTGCGGCAACCTGATCCAGCTCGTGCGGGCCGCCGCCCAGGGGTGAACCGCGGCCCTGGGGGGCGGGACCCCGCTCCGCTCGCCGGCGTGGACGAGGGTCAGGGGCGGGCGTACGAGCCCAGGCCGACCAGGCAGTACACGTACTCGTTGAGGACGCTCGTGCCCAGGGTGTAGCGGTACGAGAATCCGTACTCCGTATCGGGGTTCTGGTCGCAGCGGCTCATGTCCGAGGTTCCCGGGAAGCGCTCGATGACCCGGTAGTGGGCGTCGTCGGCCCCGCAGGAGACCTCGTGGACCCCGGTGACGCGGGTCGCCGTCGTCGAGTCCGGCAGCTGCCCGTTGAGGCAGGTCCCCTCGTCGAAGGGGCGGGGGGCCTCGGTGGTCGGGGACGGGGAGGGGAGGTCGTACGTCGGGGCGGCGGCCGGTTCGCTCGCCGGGGGGCTGGTGTACGTCGGCGGGGTGTCCGTCGGCGTGGGGTGTGGGGT
>NZ_JZWV01000078.1 GCF_000966975.1 Streptomyces katrae
ACCCCGTACAGCTCCTCCAACGCGGCGGCGGCCCGCCGGTTGCCCGGGGTCGGCCAGCTGCGCGGGGCGTTGACGGGGGAGTAGCCGCGGCGCAGGACGTACTCCGTGATGACCGGAAAACACCGGTGGACCACGTCCACGGTGGCGTCCACGTCGGCCCCGAACAGGATCCGGGAGACCGCGCGCAGCGCCAGGTGCATCATCTCGTCCGAGACGTCCACGATCCCGTCCCGGGCCCGCGCCCACGAGGCCAGCGTCCCGGCGGTCTCCTCGGCGACCGCCGCGGCGTAGCCGTCCACCCGCCTGCGGGTGAACAGCGGCTGCACCAGCCGGCGCTGACGCAGGTAGTCCGCGTCCTGAGCGGTCAGCAGGCCGTTGCCGAAGGAGTCCCGGATCTCCTCGTAGAAGGGGTTGTCCTTGCGGAAGCCGGCCGACTCCGAGGCCAGCACCTGCTGGGCCCCCTCGGCGGAGAACACGCAGTACATCTCCATGCGCAGCCCGGGCGGGCCGACGTCGATCCGTACCACGTCACCGTGGCGCCGCTGGGCGCGCAGATAGGTGCCGAGGGAATCCGTCTTCAGGTCCAGCATCGACCCGAGTACCGGCATCCCCTCCAGCACGGGAACCTCCGCCCCCGCGCCCGTCTCCGCACTCGCCCTCACTGACATGGCCGCCCCCTCGACTCCGTACCGACGAGGGGATTCTGCCGCCGGACCGCCCTCCCGGGCGAACGCGGCCCACCCGGCGGCCGGTTACCGACCCCCCGGGCGATTCCGTCTGCCGGGTGGGTCAGTAGCCCCAGCGTTGTCCGACGCCGCTGTCGTGGCGGCAGTAGATGGCCCGCCCGCCGGCGTCGCGGCCGGAGGTGCCGACGTCGGCCTTGCGGCAGATCTGGCCGGCCTTGTAGCAGTTCCCGGCGTTGGAGCGCGGGTAGCAGTCGGTCGACGCCCTGGTGGGTTCCGGCGCCGGTTCCTCGGTGTGCGGGCGCTCGGGGGCCGGGGCGGGAGCGGCCGTGGTGGGGGGTGCGGCGGACGGGGCCGGCGGGGTCGGCGTCGCCGTGGTGGGGGTGGTGGCAGGACTGGGCGTGGAACTGGGGCTCGGGCTCGATATCGCCGAGGGGCTGGAGCTGACGCCCGCCGTGGCGCTCGGGCTGCCAGCGGGGGTGGCGGGGTCGCAGGCGGCGAGGGACAGCACGGCGGCGATGGCGACGAGCGCACCCTTGTGGCACGTCTTCATCCGGCTGCGGAACGGTCTGGTCACGGGGAACTCCCAGGTGGTGAACGAGGGTGGGCAGGGCGAGAACGAGCCCCCTCCCGATCCATTCGGGAGGGGGCTCGGTCGGCTGTCGACGGGATGGCAATGCATGCCAGAGCTCTGGGTGGCGCTCAAGATACACAAACGTCCAAGGGCTACCGGGCGGTACGAACATGGAGACGGACATGCCGAAGCCCCCGCCGGCCGGCTCAATGCCGGGGCGGGGGCCTGGAGTTGGTGCGGACGGGCGTCGTCTCACGGGCCTGGATCCGGGATCCGGTCCAGGCCGCGCTCGATCCGTACTCGTCCGGCTCCCTAGATGTCGCGGAAGATCTCGATCTGGGCGCCCACCGAGTTGAGGCGCTCCGCGAGTTCCTCGTAGCCGCGGTTGATGACGTAGACGTTGCGCAGCACCGAGGTGCCCTCCGCCGCCATCATCGCCAGGAGGACGACCACCGCCGGCCGCAGGGCCGGGGGG
>NZ_JZWV01000079.1 GCF_000966975.1 Streptomyces katrae
GGGGGGCACATCATTTCGGCCGCGCGCCAGCGGGTGGGGCCCTCGACCAGGACTCGGTGCGGGTCCAGGAGCTGGAGGCGGCCGCCCAGGCGGTTGAGGTCCGTCAGGTAGATGGCGCGGTTGTCGTACACCCAGTCGTGGATCAGGGTCTGGCCCTGGGCCACCGCCGCGATGGCGGCGAAGAAGGGGACATTGTCGATGTTCAGCCCGGGGAAGGGCATCGGGTGGATCTTGTCGATCGGGGCTTCGAGCTTGGAGGGGCGGACCGTGAGGTCGACCAGGCGGGTACGGCCGTTGTCGGCGACGTACTCGGCCGAGCGGTCGTGGTCCAGGCCCATCTCCTCCAGGACGGCCAGCTCGATCTCCATGAACTCGATCGGGACCCGGCGGATGGTGAGTTCGGACTCGGTGACGACCGCCGCGGCCAGGAGGCTCATGGCCTCGACCGGGTCCTCGGAGGGGGAGTAGTCCACGTCCGCGTCGATGACCGGAACGCCGTGCACCGTGAGGGTGGTGGTGCCGATGCCCTCGACCTTGACGCCCAGGGCCTCCAGGAAGAAGCACAGGTCCTGGACCATGTAGTTGGACGAGGCGTTGCGGATGACGGTGACGCCGTCGTGGCGGGCCGCGGCCAGCAGGGCGTTCTCGGTGACTGTGTCCCCGCGTTCGGTCAGGACGATCGGGCGGCCGGGGGAGACGCCCGGCTCGACCTTGGCGTGGTAGATGCCCTCGGTGGCGGTGATGTCCAGGCCGAAGCGGCGCAGGGCGATCATGTGCGGCTCGATGGTGCGGGTACCGAGGTCGCAGCCGCCGGCGTAGGGCAGGCGGAAGTGGTCCATGCGGTGCAGCAGGGGGCCCAGGAACATGATGATGCTGCGGGTGCGGACGGCCGCCTCCGCGTCGATGGCGTCCATGTCGAGGACGGCCGGGGGGATCAGCTCCAGGTCCACGCCGTCGTTGATCCAACGGGTGCGGACGCCGATGGAGTTGAGGACCTCCAGGAGCCGGTAGACCTCCTCGATGCGGGCCACCCGGCGCAGCACCGTACGGCCCTTGTTGAGGAGCGAGGCGCACAGCAGGGCGACGCACGCGTTCTTGCTCGTCTTGACGTCGATCGCACCGGACAGACGGCGGCCGCCGACGACGCGCAGGTGCATCGGGCCGGCGTAGCCCAGGGAGACGATTTCGCTGTCGAGGGCTTCACCGATGCGGGCGATCATCTCAAGGCTGATGTTCTGGTTGCCGCGCTCGATGCGGTTCACCGCGCTCTGGCTGGTGCCGAGCGCTTCGGCGAGCTGGGTCTGCGTCCAGCCACGGTGCTGCCGGGCGTCACGGATGAGCTTGCCGATGCGTACGAGGTAGTCGTCTGCCATGGGTGCACGGTATCTCAGATATGAGATGGTGATCGCATGGGGCGGTGCAGATGGGTGAGATACGGGTGTTGTGGGGAATAGGGGGCTTATAGGGCGTCAGGTTGGGGTGGGCCCGCTCCAGCGGACTTCGTCCCTCCATTGAGGGCGTCGTGACGAGATGTGCGGCAGCAGGGGGCGGTGGGTGCGGGGCGGCGCGACGTGCCGAGACGGACACCCGGGCGTGCTGACCCGAGGCGCGGCCATGTACTAGAGTTATCTCGACATCGAGATATCTGCCGAAGGCGCACCGCAGCCGCCCCCGCCGGTAAGGGTTACCTAACTTAGCCTTACCTTAGCGGATTGGCCACAGGGCGTGGCGGCAGGATGCGGTAACACGCGCGAAATCATGCATGAAGGAGACTGTCGTGTCGGCGAACAGCTTCGACGCCCGCAGCACGCTGCAGGTGGGCGACGAGTCGTACGAGATCTTCCGGCTGGACAAGGTCGAGGGCGCCGCGCGCCTTCCCTACAGCCTGAAGGTCCTGCTGGAGAACCTGCTCCGCACCGAGGACGGCGCGAACATCACCGCCGACCACATCCGGGCGCTCGGCGGCTGGGACTCCCAGGCGCAGCCCAGCCAGGAGATCCAGTTCACGCCGGCCCGCGTGATCATGCAGGACTTCACCGGCGTCCCCTGTGTCGTGGACCTCGCCACCATGCGTGAGGCCGTGAAGGAGCTCGGCGGCGACCCGTCCAAGGTCAACCCGCTCTCCCCGGCCGAGCTGGTCATCGACCACTCGGTCATCGCCGACAAGTTCGGCACCAAGGACGCGTTCTCCCAGAACGTGGAGCTGGAGTACGGCCGCAACAAGGAGCGCTACCAGTTCCTGCGCTGGGGCCAGACCGCCTTCGACGACTTCAAGGTCGTCCCCCCGGGCACCGGCATCGTCCACCAGGTCAACATCGAGCACCTGGCCCGCACGGTCATGGTCCGCAACGGCCAGGCCTACCCGGACACCCTCGTCGGCACCGACTCGCACACCACGATGGTCAACGGCCTCGGTGTGCTCGGCTGGGGCGTCGGCGGCATCGAGGCCGAGGCCGCCATGCTCGGCCAGCCGGTCTCCATGCTGATCCCGCGCGTCGTCGGCTTCAAGCTGACCGGCGAGCTGCCCACCGGCACCACCGCCACCGACCTGGTGCTCACCATCACCGAGATGCTGCGCAAGCACGGCGTCGTCGGCAAGTTCGTCGAGTTCTACGGTGAGGGCGTCGCCGCCACCTCCCTCGCGAACCGCGCCACCATCGGCAACATGTCGCCGGAGTTCGGCTCGACCGCCGCGATCTTCCCGATCGACGACGAGACCCTGAAGTACCTGCGCCTGACGGGCCGCGACGCCCAGCAGGTCGCCCTGGTCGAGGCGTACGCCAAGGAGCAGGGCCTCTGGCTGGACCCGAAGGCCGAGCCCGACTTCTCCGAGAAGCTCGAGCTGGACCTCTCCACGGTCGTCCCCTCCATCGCCGGCCCGAAGCGCCCGCAGGACCGCATCGTCCTGGCCAACGCCGCGCAGCAGTTCGCCCAGGACGTCCGCAACTACGTGGACGACGCCGACGAGGCGGGCAAGGAGTCCTTCCCGGCCTCCGACGCCCCGGCCGCCACCAACGGCGTGCCCACCCGCCCGACCCAGGTCACCCTGGCCGACGGCACCTCCTTCGAGATCGACCACGGCGCCGTCACCGTCGCCGCGATCACCTCCTGCACCAACACCTCGAACCCCTACGTCATGGTCGCCGCGGCGCTCGTGGCCAAGAAGGCGGTCGAGAAGGGCCTGACCCGCAAGCCGTGGGTCAAGACCACCCTGGCCCCGGGCTCGAAGGTCGTCACCGACTACTTCGACAAGGCCGGCCTGACCCCGTACCTCGACAAGATGGGCTTCAACCTCGTCGGGTACGGCTGCACCACCTGCATCGGCAACTCCGGTCCGCTGGACGAGGAGATCTCGAAGGCGATCAACGAGCACGACCTCGCGGTCACCTCGGTCCTCTCGGGCAACCGCAACTTCGAGGGCCGTATCAACCCCGACGTCAAGATGAACTACCTGGCCTCCCCGCCGCTGGTCGTCGCGTACGCCATCGCGGGCTCCATGAAGGTGGACATCACGGCCGACGCCATCGGCACCGACACCGAGGGCAACCCGGTCTACCTCAAGGACATCTGGCCCTCCGAGGCCGAGGTCAACGACGTCGTGGCCAACGCCATCGGCGAGGACATGTTCTCGAAGTCCTACCAGGACGTCTTCGCGGGTGACGCCCAGTGGCAGGCGCTGCCGATCCCGACCGGCAACACCTTCGAGTGGGACGCCGAGTCCACCTACGTCCGCAAGCCCCCCTACTTCGAGGGCATGACGATGGAGACCACCCCGGTCTCCGACATCGCCGGCGCCCGCGTGCTGGCGAAGCTGGGCGACTCGGTCACCACCGACCACATCTCCCCGGCGGGTGCGATCAAGGCCGACACCCCGGCCGGCAAGTACCTCACGGAGCACGGTGTCGAGCGCCGCGACTTCAACTCGTACGGTTCCCGCCGCGGCAACCACGAGGTCATGATCCGCGGTACCTTCGCCAACATCCGCCTGCGCAACCAGATCGCGCCGGGCACCGAGGGCGGCTTCACCCGCGACTTCACCGTCGAGGGCGCGCCGGTCTCCTTCATCTACGACGCCTCGCAGAACTACCAGGCCGCCGGCATCCCGCTGGTCATCCTGGCGGGCAAGGAGTACGGCTCGGGCTCGTCCCGCGACTGGGCCGCCAAGGGCACCGCGCTCCTCGGCGTCAAGGCCGTCATCGCCGAGTCCTACGAGCGCATCCACCGCTCCAACCTGATCGGCATGGGCGTCCTGCCCCTGCAGTTCCCCGAGGGCGCCACCGCGGCCTCCCTGGGCCTCACCGGCGAGGAGACCTTCTCCTTCACCGGTGTGGAGGAGCTGAACAACGGCACCACCCCGCGCACGGTCAAGGTCACCACCGACACCGGTGTCTCCTTCGACGCGGTCGTCCGCATCGACACGCCGGGTGAGGCGGACTACTACCGCAACGGCGGCATCATGCAGTACGTCCTCCGCAACCTCATCCGCGGCTAAGGGCGCGCCAGGCGGAGCGATCCGCCGGTTATCGGCACCATAGGGCCGTACCCCCGACAAGGGGGTGCGGCCCTTCCGTTTTTCGGGGCGGAGGAATCAGATGACGGACAGGTCTCAACTCGGAAAAGCCGGGAACGATCCTTGTGCACGATCTTGCTGAGCAAAGCGGAAGTGGACTATACCTGTGCCCCAATCCTGACGAAGGCGAGGACTTGAGCATGGGATCCACCGGTGAGGGCCTCGGCCGCCGTGATCTGATCAAGCGCTCCGCAGCGCTCGGACTGATCGCCGTGCCGACGATGAGCCTCCTGTCCGCCTGCGCCTCCGGCGGTGGGGACACCTCCACGAAGGGCCCGGACAAGGGGGCCGTGTCCAAGGAGAACCCGTTCGGAGTCGCCAAGGGCGGCAAACTGGACGTGGTGGTCTTCAAGGGCGGCTTCGGCGACGACTACGCGAAGGCCTGGGAGGCGGCCTTCGAGAAGAAGTGGGGCATCACCAGCTCCCACCTGGGCACCCAGGAGATCGCCGCCAAGCTCCAGCCCCGTTTCAACGGGGGCAACCCGCCGGACGTCATCGACGACTCCGGCGCCCAGATGATCAAGATCGACGTCCTCGCCAAGGGCGGCCAGCTCGCCGACCTCACCGCGGTGCTCGACGCCCCCTCCCTCGACGACCCGGCCAAGAAGGTCCGCGACACCTTGATCGCCGGCACCGTCGAACAGGGCACCCAGGGCGGCAAGTTCGTCGCCCTGAACTACGTCTACACCGTCTTCGGCCTCTGGTACTCCGGCAAGCTCTTCAAGGAGAAGGGCTGGACCGAGCCCAAGACCTGGGACGAGTTCCTGGGCATCTGCGCCAAGGCCAAGGAGGCCGGCATCGGCGGCCTGGCCCACCAGGGGAAGTACCCGTACTACATCAACGTAGTGATCATGGACCTGATCGCCAAGAAGGGCGGTCTGGAGGCCATGAAGGCCATCGACAACCTCTCCCCGAACGCCTTCGAGGGCAACCCGGCCGCCCTGGCCGCCGTCGAGGCCGTCTACGAGGTGGTCGAGAAGGGCTACCTGATGCCCGGCACCAACGGCCTCACCCACACGGAGTCGCAGACCGCCTGGAACCAGTACAAGGCCGCCTTCATCCCCTCCGGCTCCTGGCTGGAGAACGAGCAGCTCAAGCAGACCCCCGCCGACTTCGACATGAAGTTCCTGCCGGTGCCGGTCCTCGCCGACAGCAAGCTCCCCTTCACCGCCATCCGGGCGGGTGCGAACGAGCCCTTCGTCGTCCCCGAGAAGGCCGCCAACAAGGCCGGCGGCCTGGAGTTCCTGCGCTCCATGCTCTCCCGCGAATGGTCGACCATCTTCGCCCAGCAGGCCAACTCGCTCACCGTCGTCAAGGACGGCGTCGACCCGAGCGTCAAGCTCCGCCCGGGCACCCAGTCGGCCGTGGCCGCCGTCAAGGCCGCCGGCGCCGACACCTTCAACTACCTCTACCCCGACTGGTACAGCGAGATGGACACCGAGATCCAGAACGCGTCCAACGAGCTGATGGCCCAGCGCATCCAGCCGAAGGAGTGGATCAAGCGGGCCCAGGCCGCGGTGGACAAGGCCGCCAAGGACCCCAACGCCAAGAACAACCACCGCAGCTGACCCCACGTCCAACCGGCGGCGTCACCAGGGACGGACACCATGAGCCAAGTAGCCCGGAGCAAGGGACGGATCGGCTTCATCGCCGGCTTCCTCGTCCTGCCGCTCGCGCTGTACCTGACCTTCGTCATCTGGCCTTATGTCCAGACGTTCGGCTATTCCTTCACCAACTGGTCCGGCCAGTCTCCGACGTTCGACTTCGTCGGCCTGGAGAACTACCAGGCCCTGATGGAGGACGAGGTCTTCCGCGGCGCCCTCTGGCACAACCTGCTGCTCCTGGTGTTCGTCCCCGTCATCACCATCCTGCTCGCCCTCTTCTTCGCCTTCATGGTGAACGCGGGAGGGCGCAGCGGGGCCGGCGGGGTGCGGGGCGTCCGCGGATCGGCCTTCTACAAGATCGTCTACTTCTTCCCGCAGGTCCTCTCCCTCGCCATCCTCGCGGTCCTCTTCGGAGCGGTGTACCGCAGTGACGCGGGCGGCCTGCTGAACGGATTCCTCGCCAAGCTCGGCCTGGTCGACCCCGTCCACCCCGTCGAATGGCTCAACCAGCCGGACCTGGTGCTCTGGTGCCTGCTGCTCGTGGTGGTCTGGCACGGGGTGGGCTTCTACCTGGTCCTCTTCTCGGCCGCCATGCAGTCCGTGCCCAAGGACATCTACGAGGCCGCCCTGCTCGACGGCGCGGGCCGCGCCCAGACCTTCCTGAGGGTCACGCTCCCCCTCCTCTGGGACTCCGTGCAGACCTCGGCGGTCTACCTGGGCATCGCCGCCATGGACATGTTCGTCCTGGTGTCCACCATGACCTCCGGCCAGTTCGGCGGCGGCCCGGACCACCACAGCGAGGTCATGGCCACGGTCCTGATGCGCAACTTCCTCTACTTCGGCAAGAGCGGCTACGCCTGCGCCATGGGCGTGGTCATGCTGCTGCTGACCATGATCCTCTCCATCGTCACGCTGCGCGCCACCCGCCGCGAGCGCATCGAGTTCTGAGCGGGAGACCCGATGACCACAGTGATCAAGGCACCCGGCGAGTCCGCCGCCGAGCGGTCCGCAGGGAGCGCCGGCCCCGGCGGCGGGAAACCCCGCTCCGACGGCATGGTGCTGAACGTCTTCTCCCACGGCTTCCTCGCCGTCTGGGCGATACTGATCGTCCTGCCCCTGGTGTGGCTGGCGCTCGGCTCCTTCAAGACCGACTCCCAGATCGGCGCCTCCGCCCTCAGCTGGCCGGCCCACTGGCACTTCGACGCCTTCGGCCGGGCCTGGGACAAGGGCATCGGCGGCTACTTCGGCCACACCCTGATCGTGCTGGCCTTCTCCGTCCCGCTGACCATGCTGCTCGGCTCGATGGCCGCGTACGTACTGGCCCGCTACCCCTTCCCGGGGAACCGGATCATCTACTACTTCTTCGTCAGCGGGGCGATGTTCCCGGTGTTCCTGGCGCTCGTACCGCTGTTCTTCATGGTCAAGCGGCTGGACATGCTGAACACCTACCAGGGCCTGATCCTGGTCTACGTCGCCTACTCGATGCCCTTCACCGTCTTCTTCATGCACTCCTTCTTCCGGACCCTGCCGACGGCGGTGCACGAGGCGGCGGTCATCGACGGGGCCTCCGACACCCGGATCTTCTTCCAGGTGATGCTGCCGATGGCCAAGCCCGGCCTGATCAGCGTGGGGATATTCAATGTCCTGGGCCAGTGGAACCAGTACATCCTGCCCTCGGTGCTGATGCAGCCCCAGAGCGGATCGGACCCCGAGCGCTACATGCTCACCCAGGGCCTGATCCAGCTCCAGTACCAGATGGGCTACGAGACGGACCTGCCGGTGCTCTTCGCCGGCGTGACCATCGCGATGATCCCGATGCTGGTGGTCTACCTCTCCTTCCAGCGCCAGATCCAGGCCGGGCTGACCTCGGCCACCCTCAAGTAGCCCGGCCCGGGCCCGCTACAGCCAGGTGCCGGAGCGGCGGACGTACCAGGTCTTCACCAGCTGGGTCAGCGTGCAGTACGCCAGCAGTACGCCGGCCAGCCAGGGGAAGTAGCCCGCCGGGAGGGCGGTGAAGCCCAGGGCGGGTGCCAGCGGCGAGAAGGGCAGCCAGAGCCCGGTCAGCACCGCCAGGACGGTCATCACCATCACCGGCCAGGAGGCGCGGGACTGGAGGAAGGGGACCTTGCGGGTCCGGATCATGTGGACGACGAGGGTCTGCGAGAGCAGGCCCTCGACGAACCAGCCGGTCTGGAACAGCGAGGCCTCGCCCACGGTGTTGGCGGCGAACACGTTCCACATCACCACGAACATCGTGATGTCGAAGACCGAGCTGACCGGGCCGATCGTCACCATGAAGCGGAAGATGCCCTTGGCGTCCCAGTTCCTCGGCTTGCGCAGGTACTCCTCGTCCATCCGGTCCCAGGGCGTGGCCAGCTGGGCGATGTCGTAGACCAGGTTCTGCACCAGCAGCATGATCGCGAGCATCGGCTGGAAGGGGATGAAGGCGCTCGCCACCAGGACCGAGAAGACGTTGCCGAAGTTCGACGAGGCCGTCATCTTGATGTACTTGATCGTGTTGCCGAAGGTGGTGCGGCCCTGCACCACGCCCTGCTCCAGGACGGTCAGGTCCTTCTCCAGCAGGATGATGTCCGCCGACTCCTTGGCGATGTCCACGGCCGTGTCGACGGAGATGCCGACGTCGGCGTCCCGCAGCGCGGCCGCGTCGTTGATGCCGTCCCCGAGGAAGCCGACCGTGCGGCCGTCCGCCTGCAGGGCCCGGACGATCCGGGCCTTCTGGACGGGGTTGACCTTGGCGAAGACCGTCGTACGGGCGGCCAGCGCACGCAGCCGCGTGTCGTCGAGGGCGTCCACCTCGGCGCCGGGGACCACGCGGCCCACCTCGATGCCGACGTCCGCGCAGACCCGGGCCGCGACCAGCTCGTTGTCGCCGGTGACCACCTTGACCGCGATGCCCTTGTCGGCCAGGGCCTGCAGGGCCCGGGCGGCGGAGGCCTTCGGCGGGTCGAGGAAGGCGAGGAAGCCGACCAGGGTCAGCCGGTCCTCGTCCGCGACGCCGTAGGTGTCGCGCGGGGCGGCGATCCGGCGGGTGGCCACGGCCAGGACCCGCAGGCCGGCCCGGTTGTTGTCCTCGGCGATGGCGGTGACGCGCCGGCGCAGCTCCCCGGTGAGTTCGACGGTCTCACCCCGGTCCCTCATGTGGGTGCAGAGCTCCAGGACCTCCTCGACCGCACCCTTGGTGATCATCACGTGCTCGGAGCGGCCGGGGCCGGAGGCCATCGAGTTGCGGTTGAGGACCACGGACATCCGCCGTCGGGCGAAGTCGAAGGGGATCTCGTCGACCATCGTGAAACGTGCGTCGACGACAACCTCCTCGGCCTCGTTCACCCGGTCGATGACCGCCTGGTCCAGCAGGTTGCGCAGGCCCGTCTGGAAGTGCGCGTTCAGGTAGCCGTACTCCAGGACCTCGCCGTCCTCGTCTCCGTGCACGTCGAGGTAGCGGTCCAGGACGATCCGGTCCTCGGTGAGGGTGCCGGTCTTGTCCGTGCAGAGCACGTCCATGGCGCCGAGGTTCTGGATGGCGTTGAGGCGCTTGACGACCACCTTGCGCCTGGCCATGGCCACCGCGCCGCGCGCCAGGTTGGCCGAGACGACCATCGGCAGCATCTCCGGGGTCAGGCCGACCGCGACGGCGACACCGAACAGGAAGGCCTCTTGCCAGTCGCCCTTGGTCAGGCCGTTGATCATGAAGACGACCGGGACCATCACCAGCATGAAGCGGATCAGCAGGAGGCTGACCTTGCGCACTCCGGTGTCGAAGTTGGTCTGCGGGCGCTCGCCGACGAGGGTGCCGGCCATGGAGCCGAACCAGGTGTCGGAGCCGGTCGCGACGACCACGCCGGTGGCGGTGCCGGAGGTGACCGAGGTGCCCATCAGGCAGAGGTTGTCGGCCTCCACCGGGTCGGTGGTCTCGTGCCGGCCCAGGTCCTCCGAGCTGGAGGTCCCCCCAGCGGAGCGAGGGGGAGTGTCCGCCTTGGCCACCGGCAACGACTCGCCGGACAGGGCCGCCTGGCTGACCATCAGGTCCTTGGAGGTGAGCAGCCGCAGGTCGGCGGGGATCAGGTCTCCTGCGGCCAGCCGGACCAGGTCGCCCGGGACCACCTGGTCCATCGGGATCTCCAGCGTGGTCGGGACGGAGCCGCTGCCGGCCCGGCGCTGGACCGCGCAGGTGGTGGTGACGAGCTTCTTCAGGGCGTCGGCGGCGCGCCCGGAGCGGTACTCCTGCCAGAACCGCAGCAGCCCGCTGACCGTCACCATCACGGAGAGGATCAGGACGCCGGGGTCCTTCGGGTCCTGCCAGAACATCACGGCGGCCAGGAAGACCAGGACGCCGATGAAGGGGTTCCAGAACGCCTTCGCGAGCTGCGCCGTCCAGTGCGGCGCGCGCTCCTGGGCGACGACGTTGGGGCCGTGCAGTCCGAGGCGGCGCACGGCCTCGCCGTGGGTGAGGCCGCCGCGGGAGGTGTCGGTCTCCTGGAGGACCTCTACGGCGGGGCGGGCGCTGATGTCCGCGAGGCGCTCGCCGACGAGGCGGGTCGCGGCCTCCAGCTCGGCGGCCTTGCGCTCGCGGCGGGTCCGGCCCGGCGGTGCGAGCTTGGCCGGGGTACGGGGGGTGAGCATGGTCATGACGAATACCTCCCTCCACCGCGTCCGGGCAGCGCGTGGCCGCGCGGTCACGTGGAGTGGTCATGGTGCGGCGCGGGGCGGCACGGGCCGCCACGGGGTGCGCCGTGGGCATGGATGACGTATGCCTGACAGGAGAGTCAGGACATACGGAAAGAAGAAGAAAGTGATGAAAAGGAGCGTTCCGTAGCGGAACGGTCAGCCGACGAGAGCGCGGCGAAGACTTCGATCGGGACTCATCCCGAACACCTCCTCGCGTCGCGCCGTCAGTACGCGGCGCCAGGTCCGGCCTGAAGGCCGCAGAGGACCGGCGCCTCAGCGACCGTAACACGATCTCGGAGGGGTGGTGTTCATCCTTTTGGTCATCCGTGTCCGTTTCGGCATGTGTCCGGCCCTTGACGCCAGACGGGCCAAACGCTCGACTTAAGGTTCACAAGTTGGAGAGACGCCGGGGTCTCGGAGCACGCAGCCGCGACGACCGGCCGGGGGGCGACGGCTGGCCGTCGCTTATGGGCAGGAGTGGATGAGTCGTGCAGACTCCCGGATCGCAGTCCTCACTGCATCGCGCGAATCTCGAGCGGGTCGTGCGGGCGGTGCGCCTCGCGGGTTCGCTGACCCAGGCGGAGATCGCCCGTACCACCGGACTGTCGGCGGCCACGGTCTCCAACATCGTCCGTGAGCTCAAGGAGGGCGGGACCGTCGAGGTCACCGACACCTCGGCCGGCGGCCGGCGGGCGCGCAGCGTCTCGCTCAGCGGGGACGCGGGCATCGTGATCGGAGTGGACTTCGGCCACACCCATCTGAGGGTGGCCGTCGGCAACCTCGCCCACCAGGTGCTGGCCGAGGAGTCCGAGCCGCTGGACGTGGACGCCTCCTGGGTGGACGGCTTCGACCGGGCGGAAGCGCTGGTCGGACGGCTGGTCCAGCAGGTGGGCGTGGCCCGTGACAAGGTCATCGGCGTCGGGCTCGGGGTCCCGGGGCCCATCGACGTGGAGTCCGGGACCCTGGGCTCCACCGCGATCCTGCCGGGCTGGGCGGGGATCAATCCGCGCCAGGAGCTCTCCCAGCGCCTGGGCGTGCCCGTCTACGTGGACAACGACGCGAACCTCGGCGCGCTGGGCGAGCTGGTGTGGGGGAGCGGACGCGGGGTCAGGGACCTGGCCTACATCAAGGTGGCGAGCGGTGTGGGCGCCGGCCTGGTGATCAACGGCCAGATCTACCGGGGTCCGGGCGGCACCGCCGGGGAGATCGGGCACATCACCCTGGACGAGTCGGGCCCGGTCTGCCGCTGCGGCAACCGGGGCTGCCTGGAGACCTTCGCCGCCGCCCGCTACGTGCTGCCCCTGCTCCAGGGCAGCCACGGGCCGGAGCTGACGATGGAGAAGGTGGTCGAGCTGGCCCGGGAGGGTGACCCGGGCTGCCGCCGGGTCATCAGCGACGTGGGCCGGCACGTCGGCAGCGGCGTGGCCAGCCTCTGCAACCTGCTGAACCCGAGCCGGATCGTCCTCGGCGGCTCGCTCGCGGACGCCGGGGAGCTGGTCCTGGCGCCCATCCGGGAATCCGTGGGGCGGTACGCGATCCCCAGCGCGGCCCGGCAGCTGTCCGTGCTGACGGGGTCCCTGGGCGGCCGGGCGGAGGTACTCGGCGCACTCGCTCTGGTACTCAGTGAAATGGGCGATTCGACGCTTTTGGCAGAAAATGGAATGGGAGTGCGCGCCCCAGCCGCCCTGTCTTCATTTAGATAACGGATGACTCCGTTGTCATCTCGTTAAGGATTCACTCCTTGACGGCAAACTCGCGGCCGGGGTTGACTCACATCCACCTCGGCCGCAGCGTTGCGGCCTCGTCAGGGAGGTTCACTTCATGAACACGCGTATGCGCAGAGCCGCCGTTGTCGTAGCCGCCGGCGCCATGGCCGTTTCGCTTGCCGCCTGTGGCAGCGCCAAGGAGGCGGGGGGCGGGGAGAAGAAGCCCTCGGGTTCCGCGGCCGCCGGTGACGCGATCAAGGTCGGTCTGCTCCTGCCGGAGAACCAGACCGCGCGCTACGAGAAGTTCGACAAGCCGCTGATCGAGAAGAAGATCGCCGATCTCACGGGCGGCAAGGCGCAGGTGGTCTACGCCAACGCCAAGCAGGACGCGACCACGCAGAACTCCCAGGTCGACACGATGATCACCAACAAGGTGAACGTCCTGATCGTCGACGCCGTGGACGCCAAGGCCATCGCGGGCTCGGTCAAGAAGGCCAAGGACGCCGGCATCCCGGTCGTCGCCTACGACCGCCTGGCGGAGGGCCCGATCGACGGCTACACCTCCTTCGACAACGAAGAGGTCGGCAAGGTGCAGGGCAAGGCCCTGCTGGAGGCCCTGGGCGACAAGGCCAAGGACGGCCAGATCGTCATGATGAACGGCTCCGTCACCGACCCGAACGCCGCGCTGTTCAAGAAGGGCGCGCACTCCGTCCTGGACGGCAAGGTGAACATCGGCAAGGAGTACGACACCAAGGAGTGGAAGCCGGAGAACGCCAACACCAACATGGCGGGCGCCCTCTCCGCGCTCGGCAAGGACAAGGTGATCGGCGTCTACTCCGCCAACGACGGCATGGCCGGCGGCATCATCACCGCCCTGAAGGCCGCCGGTCTGAACCCCCTGCCCCCCGTCACCGGCCAGGACGCCGAACTCGCCGGTGTCCAGCGCATCGTCGCGGGTGAGCAGTTCATGAGCGTCTACAAGCCGTACGCCCCCGAGGCCGCGGCCGCCGCCGAGATGGCCGTCGCCCTCGCCCAGGGCAAGAAGGCCGACGACATCATCAACAACAAGGTCGACAGCCCCACCACCAAGGGCGTCCCCTCCGTGCTGATCCCCGTCGTCTCGCTGACCAAGAGCAACATCAAGGACACCGTCGTCAAGGACGGCGTCTACACGGTCGACGAGATCTGCACCGACAAGTACGCGGCCGCCTGCGCCGCCATCGGCCTCAAGTAAGGCCCCCGTCGCCTCCCTCGCGGAGAAGCGGCCCCCCCCGCCCTGCCCGGCGCCCCGCCCCTCATGCCCCCGCCACCCGCGGGGCGCCGGGCAGAAACGTTTCACCTTTCGCTTGTCGTATCCTGCTTTTTTGCACGACATCCCCGCCGGTCAGGCGGCGAAGGAGATGGTTCATGTGTCCGCTGCGCCCGTGCTGGCGTTGCGAGGGGTCTCGAAGCGGTTCGGCGCCGTCCAGGCCCTGACCGACGTAGAACTCGAGATCCACTCCGGTGAGGTGGTCGCCCTGGTCGGCGACAACGGCGCCGGCAAGTCCACGCTGGTCAAGACGATCGCCGGCGTGCACCCCATCGATGACGGAGTCATCGAGTGGGAGGGCCGTCCGGTCTCCATCGGCAAGCCCCACGACGCCCAGAACCTCGGCATCGCGACCGTCTACCAGGACCTCGCGCTGTGCGACAACATCGACGTCGTCGGCAACCTCTTCCTGGGCCGCGAGCTCAAGCGCTACGGCGTGCTCGACGAGGTGGAGATGGAGCGCCGCGCCCGCGAGCTCCTCACCACCCTGTCCATCCGGATCCCCAGCGTCCGGATCCCCATCGCCTCCCTCTCGGGCGGCCAGCGCCAGACCGTGGCGATCGCCCGCTCGATGCTCGGCGAGCCCAAGCTCGTCATCCTCGACGAGCCCACCGCCGCCCTCGGCGTCGAGCAGACCGCCCAGGTCCTCGACCTGGTCGAGCGGCTGCGCGAGCGCGGCCACGCCGTCATCCTCATCAGCCACAACATGGCCGACGTGAAGGCCGTGGCCGACAAGGTGGCCGTGCTGCGGCTGGGCCGCAACAACGGCGTCTTCAACGTCGCCGACACCTCGCAGGAAGAGATCATCTCCGCCATCACCGGGGCCACGGACAACGCCGTGACCCGCCGGGCGGCCCGCACCGGGGAGGCCCGCAAGTGAGCACCGAACACCACACCCACGCGGAAGAGGTGGCCCAGCTGGCCAACCCCGCCGCGCCGGCGGACGCCATCCCCGCGGTGGACCCCCGCCTGCTGGTGCGCGAGCAGGGCCTGTCCGGCTACCTGAGCGAGTTCGGCCGCAAGATGAAGGCCGGCGACCTGGGCTCGATCCCGGTCGTCCTTGGCCTGATCGTCATCTGGGGCATCTTCCAGGGCCTGAACTCGAACTTCCTCTCCCCGGAGAACCTCTCCAACATCGCCATCACGATGGTCGCCACCGGCATGATGGCCGTCGGCATCATCTTCGTGCTGCTGCTCGGCGAGATCGACCTCTCGGTCGGCTCCGTCAGCGGCGTCTCGGGCGCGATCGTCGCCGTCCTCGCCGTCACCCACGGCGTCAACGAATGGCTCGCGATCCTCGCCGCCGTCGTCGGCGGCGCCCTGATCGGCGCCCTCCACGGCTTCTTCTTCGCCAGGATCGGCGCCCCCGCCTTCGCGGTCACCCTCTCCGGACTGCTCTTCTGGTCCGGCGCCATGCTCCAGATCCTCGGCAGCAACGGCACCATCAACCTCGACCCGGACGGCGTGGTCGGCAAGCTCACCACGTACTACTTCTCCGACGTGGCCGCCGGCTACGGCCTCGCGGCGGTCGCCGTGGCGGCCTACTAGCCTCCTACACCGACAACCGCCGCCGGGAGGCCGCCGGGGTCCCCTCGCGGCCGCTGAGCGAGGTCCTGCTGCGCACGGGCCTGCTGGCCGTCTTCACCTTCGGCCCCGCCGTCGTGTTCAACCAGTACAAGGGCCTGCCGCTCGCGGTCGTCCTCTTCGTCCTGGCCCTGGTCGGCACGGACTTCGTGCTGCGCCGCACCACCTTCGGCCGCAACGTCTTCGCCCTCGGCGGCAGCGTCGAGGCCTCCCGCCGCGCCGGCATCAACGTCAACGGCATCCGCATCGCCGTCTTCGCCATCTCCGGCACCTTCGCCGCCATCGGCGGCCTCTTCTGGGCCTCCAAGATCGCGGCGGCCAACCAGAGCGCCGGCGCCGGCGACCTGCTGATGAACGTGATCGCGGCGGCCGTCATCGGCGGCACCAGCCTCTTCGGTGGCCGCGGCCGCACCTGGAACGCCCTCCTCGGCGTCATGGTCATCACCTCCATCCAGTACGGTCTGGCCCTGGAGGGGATCGCGACTCCGATCCAGTACATGATCACCGGTGCGGTACTGCTCGCCACCGTGGTCATCGACTCGGTCACCCGCAAGACCCAGAAGACCGCCGGACGCGCCTGACCGCGCGCCCGGGGCGTCACCCGGACGGTAAGACCCGTCACAGTGCCCGGTGCCACTCCGTGTGGCACCGGGCACCTGTGCGTACATCTGTACGGAGGGATGTGCGGTCATACGTCCGTTTGGGAGGTGTGATTCCCCCACGGGGTGTACAGGTATGACAAAGGACGTGCCCCTCCCGGTACCGCCCGATGATTCCGCCCGCGAGCGGAACATTAGACTCGACAGACCAGCCAGCAACTGCAAGGAGGCACGGGTGCTGCTGACCCGCATCAAGGGACCGCGCGATCTGGACCGGCTCAGCCAGGAGGAGCTGACCCAGCTCGCCGCCGAGATCAGGTCCTTCCTGGTCGATGCCGTCTCCAAGACCGGCGGGCACCTCGGCCCCAACCTCGGCGTGGTCGAACTGACGATCGCCCTGCACCGGGTCTTCGAATCGCCGAAGGACAAGGTCCTCTTCGACACCGGGCACCAGGCCTACGTCCACAAGCTGCTCACCGGCCGCCAGGACTTCGCCGGCCTGCGCTCCAAGGGCGGCCTCTCCGGCTACCCCTCGCGCGCCGAGTCCGACCACGACGTGATCGAGAACTCGCACGCCTCGACCGTCCTCGGCTGGGCCGACGGCCTCGCCAAGGCCAACGAGGTGCTCGGCCGCGAGGACCACCACGTCGCCGCCGTCATCGGCGACGGCGCCCTCACCGGCGGTATGGCCTGGGAGGCGCTGAACAACATCGCCGCCGCCAAGGACCGCCCGCTGGTCATCGTCGTCAACGACAACGAGCGCTCCTACGGCCCCACCATCGGCGGCCTCGCCAACCACCTCGCCACCCTGCGCACCACGGACGGCTACGAGCGCTTCCTGGCCCGCGGCAAGGAGATCCTGGAGCGCACCCCCGTCGTCGGGAAGCCGCTCTTCGAGACCCTGCACGGCGCCAAGAAGGGCCTCAAGGACTTCATCGCCCCGCAGGGCATGTTCGAGGACCTGGGCCTGAAGTACATCGGCCCCATCGACGGCCACGACATCGAGGCCCTGGAGTCCGCCCTCCAGCGCGCCAAGCGCTTCAGCGGCCCGGTCATCGTGCACTGCCTCACCCAGAAGGGCCGCGGCTACACGCACGCCGAGCAGGACGAGGCCGACCGCTTCCACGGCATCGGCCCGATCCACCCCGACACCGGCCTTCCGATCAAGACCTCCGCCGCCAGCTGGACCTCCGTCTTCGCCGACGAGATGGTCAAGCTCGGCCACGAGCGCAAGGACATCGTCGGCATCACCGCCGCCATGCTCCACCCGGTCGGCCTGAAGAAGTTCGCGGACACCTTCCCCGACCGCATCTACGACGTCGGCATCGCCGAGCAGCACGCGGCCACCTCGGCCGCGGGCCTCGCCACCGGCGGCGTCCACCCGGTCTTCGCCGTCTACGCGACCTTCCTGAACCGCGCCTTCGACCAGGTCCTCATGGACGTCGCCCTGCACAAGTGCGGGGTCACCTTCGTCCTGGACCGGGCCGGCGTCACCGGCGACGACGGCGCCTCCCACAACGGCATGTGGGACATGTCCATCCTCCAGGTCGTCCCCGGTCTGCGGCTGGCCGCCCCGCGCGACGCCGAGCAGCTGCGCGCGCAGCTCCGCGAGGCCGTCGAGGTCAAGGACGCCCCGACCGTCGTGCGCTACTCCAAGGGCGTCGTCGGCCCGGCCGTCCCGGCCGTCGGCAAGGTCGGCGGCATGGACGTGCTGCGCCTGCCCGCCCCCGAGGTCACCCGGCCGGACGTACTGATCGTCTCGGTCGGCGCGCTCGCCCCGATGTGCCTGGAGATCGCCGACCTGCTCGACAAGCAGGGCATCTCCTCCACGGTCGTCGACCCCCGCTGGGTCAAGCCCGTGGACGAGGCCATGGCCCCGCTCGCCGACCGGCACCGGGTCGTCGTCACCGTCGAGGACAACGGCCGCACCGGCGGTGTCGGCGCCGCCGTCTCGCAGGCCCTGCGGGACGCGGGCGTGGACGTGCCGCTGCGCGACTTCGGCATCCCGCAGCGCTTCCTGGACCACGCGCTGCGCAAGGAGATCATGGCCGAGATCGGCCTGACCGCCCCCGACATCGCGCGCCAGGTCACCGGTCTGGTCGCCAAGCTGGACGGCCGTTTCGAGAACGAGCCGGCCGCCACCGTCGACTAGCCGTACAAAGGCCGGATCGCGCGGTTGCACCACACGGGCCGGGAGATCACTCTTGAAGGGTGGGCCTCCCGGCCCGTTCGCGTACTTCTTGGGAGGTGCGTCGGTGAGCTCGGACCTCAACAGCCCGTTCCGCACCAAGACGGTGGAACAGTCGATCCGGGACACGGAGGAGCCGGAGCACGCGCTCCGCAAATCCCTCTCCGCCTGGGACCTGACCGTCTTCGGTGTCGGTGTCATCATCGGTACCGGCATCTTCGTCCTCACGGGCATCGCAGCCCGTAACAACGCCGGCCCCGCCACCGCCCTCTCCTTCGTGGTATCGGGCGTCGTCTGTGCCCTCGCGGCCCTCTGCTACGCCGAGTTCGCGTCCACCGTGCCGGTGGCGGGCTCGGCGTACACCTTCGCGTACGCCTCCATCGGGGAGCTGCCCGCCTGGATCATCGGCTGGGACCTGGTCCTCGAATTCGCCCTCGGCACGGCCGTCGTCGCCGTCGGCTGGTCCGGGTACGTACGCCACCTCATGCACACGAACCTCGGCTGGGACATGCCCGTCGCCCTGTCCGGGCCCGACGCGGGGGGCCACTTCGACCTGCTGGCCTTCCTGCTGGTCCTGGCGCTGACGGCGATCCTCGTCGTCGGGACGAAGCTGTCGGCCCGGATCACCGCGGTCGTCGTCGCCATCAAGGTCACCGTGGTGCTGCTGGTCATCATCGCGGGCGCCTTCTTCATCAAGGCCGACAACTACTCGCCGTTCATCCCTCCCGCCAAGCCGCAGCCCGGCGGATCCGGCTGGACGGCGCCGCTGGTCCAGCTGATTTTCGGCTTCCAGCCGACCAACTTCGGCGTCATGGGCATCTTCACCGCGGCCTCCCTCGTCTTCTTCGCCTTCATCGGCTTCGACGTCGTGGCCACCGCCGCCGAGGAGACCAAGAACCCCCAACGGGACATGCCGCGCGGCATCCTCGGATCGCTGCTCATCTGCACCCTGCTCTACGTGGCCGTCACCATCGTGGTCACCGGTATGCAGTACTACGCGGACATGTCGCCGACCGCCCCGCTCGCCGAAGCGTTCAAATCCGTGAACCAGCCCTTCTTCTCCGGTGCCATCAGCCTCGGGGCGGCCGTCGGCCTGATCACGGTGAGCATGATCCTGCTGCTGGGCCAGACCCGCGTGTTCTTCGCGATGAGCCGTGACGGACTGCTGCCGCGCACCTTCTCCGTCACCCACCCCAAGTACCGCACGCCCTACCGGGCCACCCTGCTCCTCGGCGGGATCATCGCGATCGTCGCGGGGTTCACCAGCCTGGAGAAGCTCGCGGAACTGGTGAACATCGGCACCCTGTTCGCCTTCGTGGTCGTGGCCCTCGGCGTGATCATCCTCCGCAGGACCCGCCCCGACCTGCACCGGTCCTTCCGTACCCCCTGGGTCCCGGTGGTTCCCATCCTGTCCATCGCGGCCTCGCTCTGGCTGATGCTCAACCTGCCGGCCGAGACCTGGGCCCGGTTCGCGGTCTGGATGGTGATCGGGTTCGTCGTCTACTTCTTCTACGGCCGCGGCCACAGCCGCCTGGGCAGGTCGGGCCAGGACGCGGAGTACTAGGCCGAGGGGTACTAGGCCGACGGGGACGGCTCGGGCGCCGGGGACTTGGACTTGGCGCCCTTGCCGCCGCCCTTGGCGGGGGAGTCCTTCGCCGAGGCGGGCACCTTCTGGTCGGTGCGCAGGGCCTCCCACAGCTGGGAGGCCTGTTCCTGTGCGATCACGACCCGGTTCGGGTCCACCTTGTCGTACGCCACCGGCAGCATGATGGTCTCCATCGTGGACGGGTCCACGCCCTTCATGCTCTGCGCGAAGTCGGCCAGGGCGCTGAGCGAGGCCAGGTCGGAGTCGGTGGTCAGGGACTTGGTGCCCGCGTCGGCGAGCTTGTAGAGCCGGGCCGGGTTGCCCAGGGCGTCCTGCTTCTTGATCTCGGCGAGCAGGGCGAGCATGAACTGCTGCTGGAGGCCTATGCGTCCGAGGTCGCTGCCGTCTCCGTAGCCGTAGCGGGTCCGGACGAACTTCAGGGAGTCCGTGCCGTTCAGCCGGTGCGTGCCCGCGTCGAGCTTCAGGCCGCCCTTCGCGCCCGTCATCGGCTGGTCGAGCGTGACGGTGACCCCGCCGAGGGCGTCCACCAGGCCCTTGAAACCGGCGAAGTCCACCTCCACGAAGTGGTCCACGCGGATCCCCGACAGCTGCTCCACCGTCTTGACCACGCAGGCCGGACCGGCCACCGAGTAGACCGAGTTGAACATGACCCGGTTCGCCCCGGGGACGGTCCTGCCGTCCGCGTCCTTGCATTCGGGCCGGGTGATCAGGGTGTCGCGGGGGATGCTCACCGCGGTGGCCCGGGACCGGCCCTCGGGTATGTGGACCAGCATCGCGGTGTCCGAACGGGCCCCGCTGACGTTGCCGTGGTCGAGCTCGGCGTTGGCCCCGGCCCGTGAGTCGGAGCCCAGCACCAGGACGTTCTGGGCCTTCTCCACCACCTTCGGCGGGCGGTTGTCCGTACCGATCGCCCGGTCCAGGTCGACGCTGTCGATGTTCCCTTCCAGGTGGCTGTAGACCCACCAGCCGGCCCCGGCCGAGCCGAGGACGAGGACGGCAGCCGTCCAGGCCAGCCCCCGCCGGATCCGGCTCGCTCGCGAACGGCCCGCAGTCGCCTCCGTCCCGGACTCCGTCCCGGGGCCGGGCTCCGGCTCCGGCTCCGGGGTGGTCGTGGCAGTGGCGGCGGCGTCTGAAGTCATGCCCGGAGACCGGTCCTTCCGAACGGGTGGCGGGGAGCGCGGCGGGGGAGCGCGCGGGCTCCAACATAGACGCAGGACCCCGCTGGAGGACCCCCGGGGTATCCTGATTCTGTTCGAATCGTGAAGGGGAAGGGTTGCTTGCGGTCCATGGCGACGCGATCCAGACGCAGTCCGAACAAATCCCCCCAGCGCCCTTCGGGACCGTCCCCGGCCCCCGCCCGTGACGGGAACCCCGCGGCCCTGGGGCCCCTGACCGGACGCTGGGTCCTGGCCGGCAAGGACGGACGGCTCACCGCGTACGCCCGCACCGGGGGCGGTCTCCTTCGCTGGACCGAACAGGTCCCCGGCGGCCCCGGCTGGAACGGCCCCGACTTCTTCCCGGCCGACGGCCTGACCGACCTGTCGGTGGGTCAGGGCCCCGACGGGTACGCACACTTCACGGGCCGTCGCCGGGCCCCGAACGGCGACACCGAGACCCTCACCTACCACCACGCCGTGCAGTACCAGAGCGGCCGCCCGATCGGCCCCTGGGAATCCCTCGGCACCCTCTACCACAACGTCGAGATGTCCCTGCGCGGCGGCCCGCCGACCGTGACCGTGGACGCCCAGGGCGCGCCCCACATCTTCGTCCGCAACAACGGGCGGGGCATCCACATGAAGCGCCAGGACAGCAAGGGCAACTGGGGCCGGTGGGAGGACCTGCGGGGCAGCATGACCTTCGAAGGGGGCTGCGCCTCCTCCACCGCCGACGGGCTCACGGGCTTCGCCGCCCCCGGCGAGAAGGGGCTCACCTTCTGGGCGCAGGACGCGCCCGGCGGCCCCTTGAAAATGGGCGAGGTGGTGCCGTACCTGGCCCGGGACGGCTCGCTCGCCGCCCTGGAGACGGCACCGCGCCGTGTCACGCACTTCTGGCACGCGGCCGACGGGAGCGGGGTGTACGCCCACCGCGAGGGCGCCGGGGTGATGGCCCTCGGCGGCGGCCCGGCGTACGGGGCGGTGGCCGCCGTACGCGCGCTGGTGGACGGGTACGACTGCACGGTGCTGGCCCACCGCGGGGCGGACGGGCGTACCGCACTCGCCGCGTACCCGACGGAGAACGAGGCGGCCGGGCTCTGGTGGACCGCGATCGGTGAGGAGTGCCCGGACTCCCCGGCCCTCGCCGTAGACGCCCACGGGCTGGTCGTCATCGCCTCGATCAGTGCCCGGGGGGAACTGCTCGTCAACCGGCAGAAGGACAGCTCCGGCCTCTCACTGGGCCGCTGGCAGCGCTTCTGACCGCTCGCCCGTGCGCCGCCGGCCCTGCGGCGGGATGCTGGCCAGGCCGTGCCGGGCGACGGCCAGGCTGGAGATGCGCCGCAGGAAGTCCACCGAGCGGGCCGCCGTGTCGGGGGTGATCCAGGCGTCGTCGATCTCGCACAGTTCCACCCGTACCGGAGCACCCCGCAGCACGATCGGCAGGGTGTAGGCGATGGTGGACGCGAAGGTCAGCAGGGACAGGCCGATGGGCTCGGTCAGCGCGGTCAGTTCCAGCGGCAGTTCGGGGTGGACGATCTCCATGCCCGTCAGCTCGGCGATCCGGTCCAGCTTGGCCGCGCTCTCGCGGCGGTGCGCCAGGTAGCGGCCGGCCGCCCGGGTGCGGGAGATCCAGCCGACGGCCTCGATGTAGCGGTCCTCGTCGATGACCCCGGTCTCCACCAGGGAGCTGCCCGCCAGGTCCGTCCCGGGCCGGGGGCGGGCCGGGCCGAAGGTGGTCCGGCTCCAGGCGTACTCGTTGGCCCGCACCTCGGCGCCCGGCGGCGCGGCCACCGGCATGCAGGTGAAGAAGACGGCCCGCTCCAGCTCCTCGCGGGCCAGCCACCGGTTCACCGGGCCGCCCTTGGCGGTCTTGGCGTCCCCCTGGTGCCAGCGGGTCAGCTGCTGCCCGCTCGTCAGCAGCGCCACCAGCTCGGTGGTGGCGGTGCCGTCGTCGACGACGACGACCTCGCGGGCCCGTGAACGCGGCAGCAGCAGCTGGATGGTGCGGGAGAACAGGTCCCCGATCACCAGGCGCCGGGCCGCCGCGACCGCGCGGCCGAGCCGGACCAGCTCGCCGGCCCGCCCCAGGTAGCCGGCGCGGACCTCGTAGCGCCGCCAGACCACCTTGGCCTGCGAGGCGTACCGGCACAGCCGGCGGACCTGGGCGCGGGAGCGCGGGTCCACCGGCTGGAGCACGGCGATGGTGAGGGACGCTGCCTCGCCCGGGTGGGCGTGGGCCCACTCCAGGACATTCAGTAGTTGAGCCGGGCTCTCCACCAGGGCGAGGGTCTCGGTCATGCCGGGGCCGTCACATCCTCGGCGGGGAGGGTGCTCTGGACGCGGCGGAGCTTCTTCATCGGGCCGAGCTCGGACTCGTAGACCTTCTTGACGCCGTCGCCGAGGGCGGTCTCGATGGTGCGGATGTCGCGCACCAGGCGGGCCAGGCCGCCGGGCTCGACGGAGGCCGCCTGGTCGGAGCCCCACATGGCGCGGTCGAGGGTGATGTGCCGCTCGACGGCGCAGGCGCCCATGGCGACGGCGGCCACGGTGGTCTGCAGGCCCGTCTCGTGCCCCGAGTAGCCGACGGGCACGTTGGGGTAGGCCGCCTCCAGGCTGTTGATCACCCGCAGGTTCAGCTCCTCGGCCTTGGCCGGGTAGGTGGAGGTGGCGTGCAGCAGGATGATGTTCTCGCTGCCGAGGACCTCCACGGCGTGCCGGATCTGCTGCGGGGTGGACATGCCGGTGGACAGGATGACCGTCTTGCCGGTGGCGCGCAGGGCCAGGAGGAGCTCGTCGTCGGTCAGGGAGGCGGAGGCCACCTTGTGCGCGGGTACGTCGAACTTCTCCAGGAAGGTGACGGCCTCGGTGTCCCACGGGGAGGCGAACCAGTCGATGCCGCGCTTCGCGCAGTGCTCGTCGATGGCCCGGTACTCGTCCTCGCCGAACTCGACGCGGTGGCGGTAGTCGATGTACGTCATCCGGCCCCAGGGCGTGTCCCGCTCGATGTCCCACTGGTCGCGCGGGGTGCATATCTCGGGGGTCCGCTTCTGGAACTTCACCGCGTCACAGCCCGCGTCGGCGGCCGCGTCGATGAGCGCGAGGGCGTTGGCCAGCTCACCGTTGTGGTTGATCCCGATCTCGCCGATCACGTAGGTGGGCCGGCCGGCGCCGACCTCCCTGTTTCCGATCCGGCGGATCCGGTTGCTGTGCACCACTGTTCAGAGTTCCTTTCCGGGGTACTGCTCGGGTTGCGGCGACGGGGTCGCCGAAGTCTGCGGGGGGTCCAGGAGGGGGGCCAGGGCCCGGGCCCGGTCGAGGTCGCCGGGCTCGTCGAGCTCGATGGCCCGCTCGGGGGCCGTGGGGACGAGCTGGGTCCGGCCGAAGAAGCGGTGACCGCTGCGGCGGAAGCCCTCGGCGCGCATCGCGTAGACGGCGCCCGACTCCAGGTATTCCGGCGTACGGTCCTGGCGGCGCAGCCGGACCGCGCTGTCGTGGTTGACGCCCCGCGCCCGGTGGCCGGCCCCGTGGCCGGGGTCGGCGGTCCACAGGAAGCCGTGGAAGGGCACGGCGGTGAAGGCGGAGTCGGCGCCGTCGCGGACGATGGCCAGGACGGCCTCGTCCACCTCCTCGGAGGTGA
Organism: Streptomyces katrae; assembly: GCF_000966975.1. Taxonomy (GTDB): domain Bacteria; phylum Actinomycetota; class Actinomycetes; order Streptomycetales; family Streptomycetaceae; genus Streptomyces; species Streptomyces katrae. The sequence goes on from NZ_JZWV01000079.1 coordinate 24,644, forward strand.
TGAAGGGGCTGGTGCACTGGACGAAGACCAGCACGTCCACGGCCTCGGAGTGACGTTCCTCCAGCACGTCCAGCGCGTGCAGCAGCGCCGACTCGCTGGAGGCCCGGTCCGAGCCCAGTTCGGCCGGCCGGTCCACCACCTCCGCGCCGGCCTCCCGGGCGGCGCGGGCGATGGCCGCGTCGTCGGTGGACACGGCGACCCGGGTCACCTGTCCGGCGCCCAGGCAGGCCCGTACGGCGCGGGCCACCAGCGGCACCCCGCCGACCTCGGCCACGTTCTTGCCGGGGATGCCCTTGGAGCCGCCCCGGGCGGGTATGACGGCGGTGACGTTCACAGGGCTGTTCTCCTGGGAGGTGGAGGGGGCGCTCGTACGGGTGTTCATACGCCGCCCCACTGCTGGATCTTCGGGGCCACGCGCTGGACCCCGAACTGGTAGGCGACCTTGAGCACGCGCCGCGAGGTGCGCCTCATCGGGCCGCGGGAGCGGGCCGCGGCGGCGCCCGGGCCGGGGGAGCCGTCCGGATCGAGGCCCCGGCGGCGCAGCAGCGTACCGACGTATTCGGGTGCGCTCGCGGCCGTGTAGTAGGGGGTGATCGGGGGGAGCGGGCGGCCGCGCAATTCGGCGATGCGGTTCCGGAGTTCGCCGAAGGGGTCGGTGGAGCGGATTCCCTGGTCGACCGTCCACGATTCGTGCGCGATCGGGGCCGCGCCCTCGTCGATGGCGGTCCAGTCGGTGACGCAGCCGGAGCCGGTGAAGTAGTGGTTCCCGTGGATCTCCCGGACTCCGAGATCGCTCAGGATGGCGGTCGGCATTCCCCGGTGCATGGATTCGAGCGCGGCGGTGGAACTGACGGTCACCAGGAGATCGGTACGGTCGAGGGTCTGCGACATGTTGCCGTAGACGAAATGCAGATTGGGCGGCAGCGGTTCGTCCAGCTGTTCCGCGAGGACCTGATAGTGGAACGCCTCCACATGGGTGGTCGCCTCACCCGGCTTGCTGCGGAGTTTCACGAGCACGTCACGCCCCGGCCGTAGCCGGGCATGGGATATCGCGCGGCGCAGCATGTACATCCGGCCGTTACGGTCGGCGGGCACCGAGGGCTGGACGGCGAAGCACACCGTATAAGGGTGTTCGGCGAAAGTCCGGGCCGGGTCGTAAGGGCGCTCGTCGAGAAAGGGGAGCGCCGTCTGGACGATGCTGGAAGCGGGAATTCCGAGGGGTTCGTACACCTCGGTGAAACGGCGCCGGTCAAAAGGGCTGTTGGCCAGGACGATATCGGCCCCGGCCCGCAGGAGAAGACCGTCGGCCATCTTCTCGTAGACGACGCCGACATATCCGGTCATCAGGATCGGCCGGTACGGGGCGCCGGCGAAACGGCGGGCCAGCGCGTGCAGGGCCGCGTGGGTGGCGCCGCCCACGGTGCCCAGGATGATCACGTCCGCCGATTCGAGGACGGGGGCCGCGGCGAACTCGGCGAGCGTGGCCTCGGTGATCGAGGAGGGGGTGATGCCGACCTCCGCCAGCTGGCGCGCGGTCGGCGTGCTCCGGCCGCGCAGCATGTGTGCGTGGACCTCGCTGCCCGGCGCCAGACCCACCGCCAGCCCCGCACCCCATTTCCAGCGGGTGTCGGAGTCTGCGAGCACGTGGATGCGCACTGGTGGATTCCCGGTCGGTCGGCGAAGCCCAACTGCTGTCGGCGGGGCCCGCAGCTGGACGTGGGCTCGGGCGGGATGGCCGCGCGGCCCGTTAGACCTTACATCCTCACCTGAGTCTTATGTGTCACGAATAGGCCTCGACCGCCGGGGGAGTTGTACGTCACACACCGAGCACCGTTCGGGCGCTCGCCCCGGCTCTGACATGATGGCGGAGTGTCGGTGAATGGGGAGAAGGTGAGTGCCGACGATGGTGACCCTTTCGGTAATCGTCGCGATGTGTGACGTCCGCGACTTCTGCCGGACCACGCTGAAGTCCCTGGCCCTGAATGCCCGGGAGGACTTCGAGTTCATCGTGGTGGACGACGCGTCCGTTGACGGGACATCAGAGATCCTGCGCGAGATGGTACCCGGCATTCCCGGCGCCGTGCTCATCCGCAACGAGCGGAACATGGGAATATCGGCGACCCGGAACATCGGCCTCGCCGCGGCCCGCGGACGCTTTTTCACCTTCCTCGACGGGGACGACTGGTACGCCCCCGGATATCTCGCTCAACTGGTCGGCTGGATGAGCCAGTCGGGGGTCGATTTCCTGCGCACCGGCCATGTCCGCGTCTACGGGAAGAAACGCAAGATCGTCATGCCCCCGCTCGCCCCGCGGGCCCTTCCCCTCGACCCCCTGGACTACATGGGGCCGGTGGACGCCTCCACGTTCATCGACTACCCCTCGGTGTGGGCCGGCATCTACGACCGTGAACGCCTGCGCCAGGCCGGTGCGCTGTTCTTCGAGGAGTCCCTGCGGACCGCGGAGGACCGGCACTGGTTCTACCAGTTGCACCTGCGGATGCGCTCCTTCGGAGTGGTCGACCTCCACGGCGTCTTCTACCGCCGGGACGTGTCCACTTCGCTCACCAGGATCCCGGACGAACGGCAGCTGGACTTCCTTCCGGCCTTCCGACTGGTTTTCGGCGAGCTCGCCCACCACCCGCGCGGATATGAACTGTCGTTCAAGGCCATGCGAACTCTGTGCGCGCTCATCGTCATTCACCTGGACCGCGCCCAGGACTACGAGGAAGTCACCCGGGCCCTGCTGTGGGAACGCAGCGCGCAGACCCTCTTCGACCTTCCCCAGGACATCCTGGAAGGGACCCTGGCGGGAATGGACTCCGTACGCGTGAACAAGCTCAGAGCACTGATGTCCCAGCAGATGTCCCAGCACCAGGGTGCCGCCGCCCGATGACCCGGATATTCGCCGCCTCCACCCTCTACGGCGCCATGACGGTCGCCGCCGCCGTCGACGCCGGCCAGTTCGGCCGGGACGACCGCGAGCGCATCCTGCTCGTCTGCAACAACGTGGACATCCCCGAGGTCGCCACCCCGCTGCACCGGATGCCCGGCGCCGCCGCCGTCCTCGCCCGCTTCCACCGCGTCGTCTACTGGAACGACCTCATCTACCCGTTCCACCCGTCTCTGTGGGGCCCCCGCGACGAGGACGCCCCCCTCTGGCGCACCGTGATGGGGGAGAAGATGGGCATCCGGCCCGGCCCCCTGGAACTCGTCGTCGAGTCCATCCAGGTCAAGCCCGCCCAGACCCTCTGCAAGATCTTCTCGGACGCCACCCTCGCCGTGTACGCCGACGGCGTCATGAGCTACGGCCCCACCCGCAACGACCTGCCCCGCCCCATCCACGGCCGGATCGGACGGGTCCTCTACCTCGACCTGGTCCCCACCCTGCTGCCCATGCTCCTCACCGAGTACGGGATCCCCTCCGAGCCCGTGCGCACCGACGCCGTCCTCGCGCTGATGGCCGAGCTCACCGAGGAGTGCCGCCCGATCCTCGACCGGAGGATCCCGCCGCAGCTGGCCCGGAACGGCCCGCAGACCGCCCTCCTCCTCGGCCAGTACCTCTCCCCCCTCGGCATCCTCACCGAGGAGGAAGAGGAGGACCTGCACCGGCGCATGTTCGAGCACGCGGTACGGCTGGGGCACACCGCCGTCGTCTTCAAACCGCACCCCAGCGCCCCCTCCAGCCTCTCCGACGCCCTCGCCGCGGCCGCCCGCGAGGCCGGCGTGCCCTTCCTCGTCCTGGACGTGCCCGTCCTCGCCGAGACGGTCTTCGCCTACCTGCGCCCCCGCCAGGTCATCGGCTGCTTCTCCACCGGCCTGTTCACCGCCCGCGCCCTGTACGGGATCCCCGTCGCCCAGATCGGCGCGCTGGAGGTCATCCGGCGCATGCGGCCCTACGCCAACAGCAACCGCATCCCCGCCACCCTCACCCACGCCCTGGTCCCCGACCTGGAAGCCGGCCCCGGGGCCGGCACGGAGGCGGCGGCCACCGCCCCGGCCGACCGGATCCTCGACGTCGAGCACATCCGCGCGGAGGTCACCCCGTACGTCCAGGCCGTCGGCTACTGCATGCAGCCCAAGCGGTACGCCTTCCTCCGCCCGGTGGCCGAGGAGTACGTCGCGGCGGCCGTCGAGCAGTGGGAGGCCCGCCCAGAGCTGTCCATGCACTTCAACGAGCGCACCCGCGCCCGCCTGGAACTGCCCGGCCCGCGCACCTGGAAGTGGCGGCGCGGCCTGGGCTGGACCCTGCGCGGCGCCGGGGAGCGCGGCGAGCCGGACGAGCTGCCCGTCACCGAGGTCACGCTCAGCGGGTTCGCCTCCCTGGTCGAGGCCAAGGACGACCAGGGCATCCTGGAGGTCGGCGCCCGGCTGCTCCCCGAGCACGAGAACCTGGACCTGCTCATCGGAATGGCCCAGGCCCACATCCGCCGCAAGGAGACCGACCAGGCCGTGCGGGCGATCGAGCGGGCCGCCCGGATCTCCGCGGACAGCACCCGCGCCCTGGTCTGGCTGCTGTCTCTTATACACATCTC
>NZ_JZWV01000080.1 GCF_000966975.1 Streptomyces katrae
GCACCCGCGCCCTGGTCTGGCTGCGGATCGCCGAGACCGCCGCGAAGCTCGGCAAGCGGGGCGACGACCTGCGCCGCCAGGCCGCCCGGCAGGCCCTCACCCTCAACCCGGCCTCGCCCGCCGCCCAGCGCCTGCTCAAGAGCGGCAGACTCGGCCGCAGGTGAACCGGGGAAAAGGGGAAGGCCCCGTCCGCACCAGGTGCGGACGGGGCCTTCCTTCGTTCCGTGCTGCGTTACGCCGGGACGCTGGCGACGCCCGGGGCGAGGAACTTCTTGCCGTTCACCCGCTCCGAGACGCCCTCACGGTCCAGGTACGGGGTGATGCCGCCCAGGTGGAAGGGCCAGCCCGCACCGGTGATGAGGCAGAGGTCGATGTCCTGGGCCTCGGCCACGACACCCTCCTCCAGCATCAGGCCGATCTCCTGCGCCACCGCGTCCAGGACCCGGTCGCGGACCTGCTCCTCCGTCAGGACGGAGTCGCCCTGCACCAGGAGCGCGGCGACCTCGGGGTCCAGCTCCGGCTTGAAGCCGTTCTCGGCGGAGTAGACGTAGAACCCGCGCTTGCCCGCCTCGACGACCCGCTTGAGGTTCGGCGACACGGTGAAGCGCTCCGGGAAGGAGCGGTTCAGCGTCTCGGACACGTGCAGACCGATCGCCGGGCCGACGAGCTCCAGCAGCACCAGCGGGGACATCGGCAGGCCCAGCGGCTCGATGGCCTTCTCGGCGGTGGCCACCGGGGTGCCCTCGTCGATGACGTTCTGGATCTCGCCCATGAAGCGGGTCAGGATGCGGTTCACGACGAACGCCGGGGCGTCCTTCGTCAGCACGGCCGTCTTCTTCAGCTTCTTGGCGACACCGAAGGCGGTGGCCAGCGAGGCGTCGTCGGTCCGCTCACCGCGGACGATCTCCAGCAGCGGGAGGATCGCGACCGGGTTGAAGAAGTGGAAGCCGACCACGCGCTCCGGGTGCTGGAGCTTGGAGGCCATCTCCGACACCGACAGCGAGGAGGTGTTGGTGGCGAGGATCGCGTGCGCCGGGGCGACCGCCTCGACCTCCGCGAACACCTTCTGCTTGACGGACATCTCCTCGAACACGGCCTCGATGATGAAGTCCGCGTCCGCGAAGCCCTCGGCCTTGTCCAGGACACCGGTCACCAGGGCGGTCAGGCGGTTGGCCTTGTCCTGGTTGATCCGGCCCTTGTCGAGCAGCTTCTGGATCTCGGCGTGGACGTAGCCCACACCCTTGTCCACGCGCTCCTGGTCGATGTCGGTGAGGACCACCGGCACCTCCAGGCGGCGCAGGAACAGCAGCGCCAGCTGCGAGGCCATCAGGCCCGCGCCGACCACGCCGACCTTGGTGACCGGACGGGCCAGGGACTTGTCCGGGGCGCCGGCCGGGCGCTTGCCGCGCTTCTGGACCAGGTTGAAGGCGTAGATGCCCGAGCGCAGCTCGCCGCCCATGATGAGGTCGGCCAGGGCCTTGTCCTCGGCGTCGAAGCCGGCCTGCAGGTCGCCGTCCTTGGCCGCGGCGATGATCTCCAGCGCGCGGTAGGCGGCCGGAGCGGCGCCGTGCACCTTGGAGTCCGCGATGGAGCGGCCCTTGGCGACGGCCGCGTCCCAGGCCTCGCCGCGCTCGACCTCGGCCCGTACGACCTCGGTCTCGCCCTTCAGGACCTTCGCGGTCCAGATCAGGGACTGCTCCAGGAAGTCCGCGCCCTCGAAGATCGCGTCGGCGATGCCGAGCTCGAAGACCTGCTTGCCCTTGAGCTGGCGGTTCTGGTTCAGCGAGTTCTCGATGATCACCGAGACCGCGCGCTCCGCACCGATCAGGTTCGGGAGGATGGCGCAGCCGCCCCAGCCCGGAACCAGGCCGAGGAAGACCTCGGGCAGCGAGAAGGCCGGGATGGCCTTCGAGACGGTGCGGTACGAGCAGTGCAGGCCGACCTCGACACCGCCGCCCATCGCCGCGCCGTTGTAGTACGCGAAGGTGGGGACGGCCAGCGCGGAGAGGCGCTTGAAGACGTCGTGGCCGCCCTTGCCGATGGCGAGCGCCTCGTCGTGCTTCTTCAGCAGCTCGACGCCCTTGAGGTCGGCGCCCACGGCGAAGATGAACGGCTTGCCGGTGATGCCCGCGCCGACGATGGTGCCGGCGGTGGCCTCCTGCTCGACCTGGTCGATCGCCGCGTTCAGGTTCGCGAGGGACTGCGGGCCGAAGGTGGTCGGCTTGGTGTGGTCGAAGCCGTTGTCCAGCGTGATGAGCGCGAAGCGCCCGGCGCCGAACGGCAGGTCCAGGTGGCGGACGTGCGCGGACGTGACGACCTCGTCCGGGAACAGCTCGGCCGCGCCCTTCAGGAGCTCAGCGGTGGTGCTCACTTGGAGTCTCCCTCGGCGTCGAAGTTCGGGTTCTCCCAGATGACCGTGGCGCCCATGCCGAAGCCGACGCACATCGTGGTCAGGCCGTAGCGGACGTGCGGCTGCTCCTCGAACTGGCGGGCCAGCTGCGTCATCAGGCGGACGCCGGAGGAGGCCAGCGGGTGGCCGAAGGCGATCGCGCCGCCGTACTGGTTGACGCGGGCGTCGTCGTCGGCGATGCCGTAGTGCTCCAGGAACGCGAGGACCTGGACCGCGAAGGCCTCATTGATCTCGAAGAGACCGATGTCCTCGATGGACAGGCCCGCCTGGGCGAGGGCCTTCTCCGTGGCCGGGATCGGGCCGTAGCCCATGACCTCCGGCTCCACGCCCGCGAAGGCGTAGGAGACGAGGCGCATCTTGACCGGGAGGTTGTTCTCGCGGGCGAAGTCCTCGGACGCGATGATCGCGGCGGTGGCACCGTCGTTGAGACCGGCGGCGTTGCCCGCGGTGACCCGGCCGTGCGTACGGAACGGGGTCTTCAGGTTCGCCAGGTTCTCCAGCGTGGTGCCCGGGCGCATCGGCTCGTCGGAGGTGACCAGGCCCCAGCCCGTCTCGCCGACCTCCGCGTTGGTGTTGCGCACCGAGATCGGGACCAGGTCCTGCTGGATCTTGCCGTCGGCGTACGCCTTGGCGGCCTTCTCCTGCGAGCGCACGGCGTACTCGTCGGCGCGGAGCTTGGTGATCGTCGGGTACCGGTCGTGCAGGTTCTCGGCGGTCATGCCCATGAACAGGGCGGACTCGTCGACCAGCTTCTCGGAGACGAAGCGCGGGTTCGGGTCCACGCCCTCGCCCATGGGGTGGCGGCCCATGTGCTCGACACCGCCGGCGAGGGCGACGTCGTACGCACCGAAGGCCACACCGCCCGCGACGGCGGTCACGGCGGTCAGCGCGCCGGCGCACATGCGGTCGATGGAGTAGCCCGGGACGGACTGCGGGAGGCCCGCGAGGATGCCGGCCGTGCGGCCCAGCGTGAGGCCCTGGTCGCCGATCTGGGTGGTCGCGGCGATGGCGACCTCGTCGATCTTCTTGGGGTCCAGGTCCGGGTTGCGGCGCAGCAGCTCCCGGATCGCCTTCACGACGAGGTCGTCGGCGCGGGTCTCGTGGTAGATGCCCTTCGGGCCCGCCTTGCCGAACGGGGTGCGGACGCCGTCGACGAAGACGACGTCCCTGACGGTACGAGGCACGTTGGCTCTCCTCCAGGTGCGGGATGGCACTGCTGCGCGTGGACGCCGGCTCACTGAGCGGGCGCTCACCCGGCCCATGCTACTTGCGGGTAACCCATGTGGACAGTCCCGGGGCCGGGAGCGGCGAAGGTCACATCGCGCTCATCCCGGAGGGCCGGCCGGCGCGCACGGAAGATGGTGCCCGTGAGTGCGTACGTGAGGTGGGAGCGGCCCCTGCACCAGCAGGGCGATCCGAGGGCCGTGGCGGTGGACGGGGACTGCGTCGTGGTCCACGAGCGCCTCAGCAGGCTGGTCTGCCTGGACCCCGAGGACGGCTCGGTCCGGTGGGACCGCCCGTTCGGGCGATGGCCCCGGGCGGCGGCCGGGCCGGCTTCGTGCCGGAGTGGGACCGCGCCGTGCGGCGGTGGGGTCACGCCGGCGCCGTGGCCGGGAACGGTGAGAGCCCCCGTCCGCGGAGGCGGGACGGGGGCTCTCGGGGAGCACGGGTCAGGAGGCGGACGCCTGCAGGGCCGCCACCAGGGCCGGGGTGACCTGTTCGATCTGCCACGGGCGGGCGCCGTAGCCCGCCAGGGCCTCCGCCACCGCGCTCGTGTCGGCGTTCCGGGGCGGCTCCCAGCACAGCCGGCGCACGGTGTCCGGGGTGATCAGGTTCTCCTGGGGCAGGTTCAGCCCCTCGGCCAGCTCCGACACGGCCGCACGGGCCGCGGACAGCCGGGCCGCGGCGGCCGGGTCCTTGTC
>NZ_JZWV01000081.1 GCF_000966975.1 Streptomyces katrae
GGTCCTTGTCCGCCCAGGATCGCGGCGGCGGCGGGCCCGACGGGGCCGCCCCGGGCTGCGGCAGCTCGCTCTCGGGCAGGGCCTTCGCCCGCTCCACGGCGGCCATCCACTGGTCCAGCTGGCGCCGGCCCATCCGCTGCCCGTAGCCCGGCAGCGCCGACAGCGCGTGCACGTTCGCGGGGACGGCCAGGGCCGCCTCCACGATCGCGGCGTCGCCCAGCACCTTGCCGGGGGACACGTCACGGCGCTGCGCGATCCGGTCGCGGGCCTCCCACAGCTCCCGCACCACCGCCATCTGACGGCGGCGGCGCACCTTGTGCATGCCGGAGGTGCGGCGCCAGGGGTCCTTGCGCGGCGGGGCGGGCGGGGCGGAGGCGATGGCGTCGAACTCCTGGCGGGCCCACTCCAGCTTGCCCTGCCGGTCCAGCTCCTTCTCCAGCGCGTCCCGCAGGTCCACCAGCAGCTCCACGTCCAGCGCGGCGTACCGCAGCCAGGGCTCGGGGAGCGGGCGGGTGGACCAGTCGACGGCGGAGTGCCCCTTCTCCAGCTGGTAGCCGAGCACGCTCTCGACCATCGCCCCGAGTCCGACCCGGGGGAAGCCGGCCAGCCGGCCCGCCAGCTCGGTGTCGAACAGGGTGGTGGGGGCCATGCCTATTTCCCGCAGGCAGGGCAGGTCCTGGGTGGCGGCGTGCAGGATCCACTCGGTGCCGGAGAGGGCCTCGCCCAGGGCGGAGAGGTCGGGGCAGCCGACCGGGTCGATCAGCGCGGAGCCCGCGCCCTCGCGGCGCAGCTGCACGAGGTAGGCGCGCTGGCCGTAGCGGTAGCCGGAGGCGCGTTCGGCGTCGACGGCGACGGGGCCGGTGCCCGCCGCGAAGGCCGCCACGACCTCGGCGAGCGCCTCGGCGTCGGCCACGACGGGCGGGATGCCCTCGCGGGGCTCCAGCAAAGGAATCGGCAGCCCATCGGACGAAACCTCTTCGTCCGGGGGGCCGCCCCCGGTGGTGGTGCGCAGGTGTGCTGCGGTCTCTTGGGCGTCGGTCACCGGTCAAGGGTATCCGTGTATGTGACGCGCCCGTCGCCGGAACGTTCCGTCGACGGGCGCGAAGGGTGGGGCACGGGCCCCGCCGGGGTTCGCCGGCGGCCGGCCCGCGGGGCTCAGGGCGGGGTCAGTGGATGATCCCCGTCCGCAGGGCGACGGCGACCATCCCGGCCCGGTCGCCGGTGCCGAGCTTGCGGGCGATCCGGGCGAGGTGGGACTTGACGGTCAGGGCGGACAGGCCCATCGAGACGCCGATGGCCTTGTTGGACTGCCCCTCCGCGACGAGGCGCAGCACCTCGACCTCGCGGCCGGACAGCTCCCGGTAGCCGCCCGGGTGGCTCGGGGCACCCGGGGGGCGGCGGTGCATGCGGGCGGCGGCGGCACCGATGGGGGCGGCGCCGGGCCGGGTGGGGAGACCGATGTTGGTGCGGGTGCCGGTGACCACGTAGCCCTTCACACCGCCCGCGAGGGCGTTGCGCACGGCTCCGATGTCATCGGCGGCGGACAGGGCCAGGCCGTTCGGCCAGCCGGCGGCGCGGGTCTCGGAGAGCAGGGTGAGACCGGAGCCGTCCGGCAGGTGGACGTCGGCCACGCAGATGTCGCGCGGGCTGCCGACGCGGGGGCGGGCCTCCGCGATGGACGACGCCTCGATCACGTCACGGACTCCGAGAGCCCACAGATGGCGGGTCACGGTGGAACGGACGCGCGGGTCGGCCACGACGACCATGGCCGTCGGCTTGTTCGGGCGGTAGGCGACCAGGCTTGCGGGCTGCTCGAGAAGAACGGACACCTAGGCCTCCTGGGGGAGTGGCGGGACGGGCCGGCTCGGGGAAGGAAGCCGGTGCGAACCGTGCGGATGGTCACTGACTCCTTCGGCACGTCACCCGCCCGGCTTTAGGGAATGATCACGATTTGGTGAGTAACAATTCGGGCAATTCGGACGCACGATCGATCAAGGGATGATCAGAAGCCCGCCATGACCGCACGGCTTTGACGCTCCGTCACGCACCCGAACGATCGCCCCCGCGCCGCCGGACCCCGTCCGGCCGCCCCCGCACCCCCTCCGGACGGCCCCTCCGGGCCGCCCGCTACGGGTGGTGCGGACCGCGCCGCTGTGGCAGCGACACCACGCCCGGCGCCCCCTCCGCCGGGCCCGCCGGGGGCAGCCCCGCGATCTGGCACAGCAGCTCGCACCAGGACGCCAGGTGCGCGGAGGTGTCCGGCACCCCGCCGACCCCCTCCCGGGGGGTCCACGAGGCCCTGATCTCGATCTGCGTCGCCGGACGCCGCTCCCCGAGCCCCCCGAAGTAGTGCGAGCTCGCCATGGTCACGGTCCCGCTCGGCTCCCCGTACGCCAGCCCGCGCGCCTCCAGTGCCCCGGTCAGCCAGGACCAGCACACCTCCGGGAGCAGCGGGTCCGCCGCCATCTCCGGCTCCAGCTCCGCCCGTACCAGCGTCACCAGCCGGAACGTGCCCTGCCAGGCGTCGTGCCCGGCCGGATCGTGGAGCAGGATCAGCCGCCCGTCGGCCAGGTCCTCCTCCCCGTCCACGACCGCCGCCTCCAGCGCGTACGCGTACGGTGCCAGCCGCTGGGGCGGCTTCGTGGGATCGATCTCGATCCCGGGCCGCAGCCGCGCCTTGCGCAAGCCGTCGACCGCCCGTCGGAACGGGAGCGGGACCGAGCTCTCCTTCGCGCCGTCCACGCCGTCAGCGCCATCTGAAAATCGTCCCTGAGCCGCAGCCATGCCGGGAAGACTAGGCGGAACGGGCGCCCGTGCGGCGCAGGGACACCCGTGCCGGGGCGGGCACTTCTTCATACGTGCGAAGATTTGCCGCGTGAGCGCCACTACCAGCCCGCAGGGCCAGCCGAGTCAGACGTACGATTCCGCCTTCCTGAAGGCCTGCCGGCGCGAGCCGGTACCGCACACCCCGGTGTGGTTCATGAGGCAGGCCGGCCGCTCACTGCCCGAGTACCGCAAGGTCCGCGAGGGCACCGCCATGCTCGAGTCCTGCATGCGCCCGGACCTGGTCACCGAGATCACCATGCAGCCGGTGCGCCGCCACGGCGTCGACGCGGCGACCTCGACATCAAGCCGGGCATCGGCCCGGTCGTCGCCCAGCCCATCCGGCGCCGCGAGGACCTCGCACAGCTGCGCGACCTCACCCCGGAGGACGTCGCGTACGTCACCGAGGCGATCGGCATGCTCACGGGTGAACTCGGCAGCACGCCGTTGATCGGCTTCGCCGGCGCGCCTTTCACCCTCGCGAGCTACCTCGTCGAGGGCGGCCCGTCCAAGAACCACGAGCACACCAAGGCCCTGATGTACGGGGACCCGGAGCTGTGGGCGGCCCTCCTCGACCGGCTCGCGGACATCACCTCCGCCTTCCTGAAGGTCCAGATCGAGGCCGGCGCCTCCGCGGTCCAGCTCTTCGACTCCTGGGTCGGCGCCCTGGCCCCGGCGGACTACCGCCGCTCGGTGATGCCGGCGTCGGCGAAGGTCCTGGAGTCCGTCGCCTCCTACGGCGTCCCGCGCATCCACTTCGGCGTGGGCACGGGCGAGCTGCTCGGCCTGATGGGCGAGGCCGGCGCGGACGTCGTGGGCGTCGACTACCGGGTCGCCCTGGACGAGGCCGCCCGCCGGGTCGGCCCCGGCAAGGCGCTCCAGGGCAACCTGGACCCCGCGGTCCTCTTCTCCACCCCGGAGGCCGTCGAGGCCAAGACGGACGAGGTCCTGGCCGCCGCGGCGGGCCTGGAGGGCCACGTCTTCAACCTCGGCCACGGCGTCCTCCCGACGACGGACCCCGACGCGCTGACCCGCCTGGTGGACTACGTCCACACCCGTACGCAGCGCTAGCCGGACACGGCGCCACCGCTCCCGCGCCTCAACGCCGGCGGGGCCATGGACGGCCCCGCCGGCGTTTGGGCTACACGCCCGCCGCCCGCACCGCCGAGACCGCCTTGCGGGCCGCGACCAGCACCGGGTCCCACACGGGAGAGAACGGCGGGGCGTAGCCCAGGTCCAGGGCGACGACCTGTTCCACCGTCATGCCCGCCGTGAGGGCCACCGCCGCCACGTCCACCCGCTTCGCGGACCCGGCCCCGCCCACGATCTGGACGCCCAGCAGACGGCCCGTACGCCGCTCCGCCAGCATCTTCACCGTCATCTCCGCCGCCCCGGGGTAGTACCCCGCCGTGTTCGTGGAGCGGATCGTGGCCGTCACGAAGCGCAGCCCCGCCGCCAGGGCGTCCTTCTCCCGCAGCCCCGTACGGGCGATCTCCAGGTCGCAGACCTTGCTCACCGCCGTGCCGACCACCCCCGGGAACGTCGCGTAGCCGCCGCCCACGTTCGAGCCGATGACCTGGCCGTGCTTGTTGGCGTGCGTGCCCAGCGGGATGTGCCGGTTGCGGCCCGCCACCAGGTCCAGGACCTCCACGCAGTCACCGCCCGCCCAGACGTCCTCCTGGCCCCGGACCCGCATCGACAGGTCCGTCAGCAGGCCCCCCGACTCCCCGAGCGGCAGCCCCGCCTCGCGGGCCAGGGACGTACGGGGCTCCACGCCGATGCCGAGCACCACCACGTCCGCCGGGTACTCCTCGCCCGACGCCGTGGCCACCGCCCGGGCCCGGCCCTCCTCGTCCTCCAGGATCTTCACCACCTCGGCGCCGGAGACCGTGACGATGCCCATGGCGTTCATCGCCCGGTGCACCAGGCCGCCCATGTCCGGGTCCAGCGTGGCCATCGGCTGCGGGCCGCGATGCAGGACGGTGACCTCGTAGCCCCGGTGGACCAGGGCCTCGGCCATCTCCACGCCGATGTAGCCGGCGCCGACCACGACCGCCCGGCGGCCCTCCGTACGCTCCAGGCTGCCGATCAGGCGCTGGCCGTCGTCCAGGGACTGGATGCCGTGCACCCCGTGCGCGCCGATCCCCGGCAGCTTCGGGCGGACCGGGCGGGCGCCGGTCGCCAGGACCAGCTTGTCCCAGCCCGTCCAGGACTCCTCCCCGCTGTCCAGGTTCCGGGCGCGCACCCGGCGGCCCGGCAGGTCCAGCTCCAGGACCTCCGTGCGGGTGCGCAGGTCGATGCCCCGGGCGCGGTGCTCCTCGGGGGTGCGGGCGATCAGGTCGTCCCGCTCCGTGACCTGCCCGCCGACCCAGTACGGGATCCCGCACGCCGAGTACGAGGTGAAGTGCCCCCGCTCGAACGCGGTGATCTCCAGTTCCCCGGCCCCCTTGAGCCGCCGGGCCTGGGACGCGGCGGACATCCCCGCCGCGTCACCGCCGACCACCACCAGTCGTTCCGCCGCCATCGCCCTGCCCGCCCTCCGCGCCGTGCGCCGTCGCCTCCGTTACGGGGACACGCTACGGGCGGACGGGCCGTCAGACCCCGTCCTCGCGTGCACCGCCCGCCGGTTCCGGGGCCGGGGCAGCGGCCTGCCGGGGCACCAGGGTCCGCCGCAGACCCGTCTTCGGCTTCGCCGGACGGAACCTGCGGTAGAGCCTGAACCCGAAGGTGAGCAGGGCGGCGGCGAGGGCGAAGGGCAGCACCGCCGCCAGTGCGAGCCCGAGGTAGCCGACGAGGCGCGCGAACACCTTCCAGCCGCCGGCCAGGGCATCGCCCATCCCGGGCTGCGGATCCTTCTTCTCCTTCTCCACCGGACCCGGAGCCGGTTCCGAGACCGACAGCGTGATGGTGCCCATCGAGGTCTGGTCCTTCAGCGCGTTCTGCTGGGCCAGCAGGGACTCCAGGTCGGCCTGGCGCCGGCTCAGCTCGCTCTCCAGCATGACCACGTCACTGAGCGCGGAGGCCTTCTCCATCATCTCCCGCACCCGCGCCACGCTGGCCTGCTGCGACTTCACCCGGCTGTCGACGTCGGCGACCTTCTCCGTGACGTCCTGCGCCTCCACCTTCCGGTTCAGCAGCTTCCCGCCGCCCTCCAGGGAGGCGATCACCGCGTCGAAGCGGTCCCCGGGCACCCGCAGGGTCAGCGTGGACGTGATCCGCCCGTCCCCACCGCGGTCGGTGGTCTCGGCACCGACGTAGCCCCCCGCGCCCTCGGCCGCCGTCCGGGCCGCCGCGATGACCTTCTGCGGTTCGGCCGTCTCGATGCCCAGCTTCCCCGTACGGATGACGTTCGGCCGGACGGGAACCTGGGCCTGGCCCTTGGAGTCCGCCGCCGGGGGAGCGGCCGCCCCCGCCCCCGGCTTGCCCTGCGCGCCCTCCCGGGGGGCCGCCGCGGCGGCCTTGCCGTCGGAGGCGGACGTCTGGCTTCCGGCGCTGCAGCCGGTGAGCACGAGGCCCCCGGCCAGGGACAGGCCGGCCAGGGCGGCCGCCGCGCGGTGCTGTCTGCTGAGCGTGTGCATCGTCAAGTACCCCCGGGGGTTCGGCAGATGTCACCGCTTCGACGTCCGCGCCGCCGCCCCGGGTTTCGCCTCCGGGATCCCGACCCGGTTCCGATGCGGTCACGTTCGGGCCTCGGCGGCAGGTCTGAGACCATGGGGCCATGCACGAAGCGGACACGCGTACGAGCGGGACGGGCCGGCCGGGGCCGTCCCGTCATGTCGTCGTCATCGGCGGCGGAATCGCCGGCCTCGCCGCCGCCCACCGGCTGCTCTCCGACGGCCTCCGCGTCACCCTCCTGGAG
>NZ_JZWV01000082.1 GCF_000966975.1 Streptomyces katrae
GCCTCCTGGAGGCCGGCGCGCGCCTCGGCGGCAAGCTGTACGCGGGCGAACTCGCCGGCGCCCCCGTCGACCTCGGCGCCGAGTCGGTCCTCGCCCGCCGCCCCGAGGCCCTGGAGCTGGCCCGCGCGGTGGGCCTCGGCGACGACCTCCAGCCCCCGGCGACCGCCACCGCCCGGCTCTGGACCCGCGGGGCCCTGCGCGACATGCCCCGGGGCCATGTGATGGGCGTCCCCGGCGACCAGGAAGCCCTTGCCGCCTCCGGCGTGCTCTCCGCCGAGGGCCTCGCCCGGATCGCCGCCGACACCACCCTCCCGCCCACCGAGGTCGGCGAGGACGTCGCCGTCGGCGAGTTCGTCGCGGCCCGGATGGGCCGCGAGGTCGTGGACCGGCTGGTCGAACCCCTGCTCGGCGGGGTCTACGCCGGCGACGCCTACCGCATCTCGATGCGCGCCGCCGTCCCCGCCCTCTTCGACGCGGTCCGCTGCCACCCCACCCTCACCGACGGGGTCCGCGCCCTCCAGCAGGGGGCCGCCGCCCGCGCCGCCGCCGAGCGGACCACCGTCACCGGCGCGGCCGCGTCGGGCGCCTTCTTCGCCGGGATCTCCGGCGGCATCGGCCGCCTCCCGCTCGCCGTCGCCGACGCCTGCCGGGCCGCCGGGGCCCGCATCCTGACCGGCACCGCGGCGCGCGGGATCACCCGTACGCCCCAGGGCTGGCGGATCACCACCGACGGCGAGGCCCTCGACGCCGACGGCGTGGTCCTCGCCACCCCCGCCGGCCCCGCCGCGCGGCTGCTGGAAGGACTCGCCCCCGAGGCCGCCGCGGGCCTGCGCGAGGTCGAGTACGCCTCCATGGCCCTGGTCACGATGGCCTTCCGCCGCTCCGACCTGCCCCCCGCCGTCGCCGACGGGAGCGCCAGCGGCTTCCTCGTACCTCCCGTGGACGGCCGCACGATCAAGGCCTCCACCTTCTCCAGCAACAAGTGGGCCTGGTCCGGCGCCGACCCCGGGCTGTTCCTGCTGCGCACCTCCGTCGGCCGCCACGGCGACGAGGGCGACCTGAAGCGCGAGGACTCCGAGCTCGTCGCCGTCTCCCTCCGAGCTCGTCGCCGTCTCCCTCGCCGACCTCTGCGAGGCCGTCGGCCTGGCCGCCCGGCCGGTGGCCTCCACCGTCACCCGCTGGGGCGGCGGCCTGCCCCAGTACCCCGTCGGCCACCTCGCCCGCGTCGCGCGGATCCGGTCCGCCGTCGCCGCCCTGCCCGGCCTCGCGGTCTGCGGCGCCCTCTACGACGGGGTCGGGATCCCCGCCTGCATCGCGAGCGCCGGGAAGGCCGCGGACGCCGTCGCCGCCTCGATGGCCACCCCTGGCACCGAGCACTGATCAGCACACGGGACAATGGACACATGACTGCACCAGAGAAGATTCCCAACGCGGGGAAGAAGGCGAAGGACCTCAACGAGGTCATCCGCTACACCCTGTGGTCCGTCTTCAAGCTGAAGGACGTCCTGCCGGAGGACCGCAGCGGCTACGCCGACGAGGTCCAGGAGCTGTTCGACCAGCTCGCCGCCAAGGACATCACCGTCCGCGGCACCTACGACGTCTCCGGCCTGCGCGCCGACGCGGACATCATGATCTGGTGGCACGCCGAGACCTCGGACGAGCTGCAGACCGCCTACAACCTGTTCCGCCGCACCAAGCTCGGCCGTGCGCTGGAGCCGGTGTGGTCGAACATGGCCCTGCACCGCCCCGCCGAGTTCAACAAGTCGCACATCCCGGCCTTCCTGGCCGACGAGGTCGCCCGCGACTACGTCAGCGTCTACCCGTTCGTGCGCTCGTACGACTGGTACCTGCTGCCCGACGAGGACCGCCGCCGCATGCTCGCCGACCACGGCAAGATGGCCCGCGGCTACCCGGACGTGCGCGCCAACACCGTCGCCTCCTTCTCCCTGGGCGACTACGAGTGGCTGCTGGCCTTCGAGGCCGACGAGCTCTACCGCATCGTCGACCTCATGCGCCACCTGCGTGCCTCCGAGGCCCGGATGCACGTCCGCGAGGAGGTGCCCTTCTACACCGGGCGCCGCAAGTCCGTCGCCGACCTGGTGGCCGGGCTCGCCTGATACCTCCCCTGGGGGGAAGGACCGGAGGACGACCGCGCTCTCGCAGAGGAGCGGCCTCCGGTGGATCGGGAGGTTCTGCCCCCGAAACCGACGCAGCCGGAGATCCCGCCCGGAAGTTCAGACGAGCGGCGGCAGCAGCGCCCTGGGAGCGCTCGCTGCCCCCTCGTCCAGTGTCACCGGTGCGGGCTCCGGATGCGGCGCACACGTCACGCGCCACCCCGGGGTGGTCCCTGTCAGCAGGTACCGCTCCACGTGCCCGTCCACGCACGCGTTGCGTCCCCCGGCCACCCCGTGGCTGCCCGCCGCCCGCTCCGTGACCAGCGCGGCCCCGGCGCCCAGCCGCCGCTGGAGTTCCAGCGCACCCCGGTACGGGGTCGCGCCGTCCCGCTCCGCCGCCACGGTCAGCGTGCGGGGGAGCCGCTGCCCCGCCGGCAGCTCCCCGACCGCGACCGGCCGCTGCCGCTCGCGCACCGGCCAGTCGGCGCAGGGCAGGTTCAGGAAGGCGTTGGCCCAGGTCTCGAAGGGGCCCGGCGGGCCAGTGCGGTGTTGTCGCGGTCCCAGGTCTCCCAGTCGGCCGGCCAGGGCGCGTCGTTGCAGAGCACCGCCGTGTAGACGGCCGTCGCGTTGGCCGCCTCCTGCGCCACCGCCGGATCGCGGGCCGCCTGCCGGGTGAGGGGGGCCGGGTTACCGCGCAGGTACGCCGCCAGGGCCGCCGCGCGCGCCGGCCACACGTCGTCGTAGTACGCGGTCTGGAGGTAGGCCGCCTGGAGTTCGCCCGTACCGACGACCCCGCCCGCCGGGGTGCGGGCCACGGCCGCGCGGACCTTCTCGTAGCTCTCCTGCACCGCCCGGGCGGTGCTGCCCAGCCCGTACACCTCGTGGTGGCGGGCGGCCCAGGCGCGGAAGTCGGCCCAGCGGCGCTCGAACCCCCCGGCCTGGCCCAGGTTGTCGAGGTACCAGACGCGCCGCGGGTCCGGGTCGACCGCCGAGTCGAACACCATGCGCCGCACCCGGTCCGGGTGCCGGGTGGCGTACACCGCGCCGAGGTAGGTGCCGTAGGAGGCCCCGAAGAAGCTCAGCCGCCGCTCGCCGAGGGCGGCCCGCAGCACGTCCAGGTCGCGGGCGTTGTTCAGGGTGGTGTACTGCGCCAGGGCGTCCCCGGCGTGCCTGGCGCAGCCTTCGGCGTAGGCCCGGGCGGCCGCCAGCCGCTCCTGTTTGTACGCGGGGGAGGGCTCGGCCGGGACCTGCGTCGGTCCCTGCGGCCGCTCGGCCGGGTCCTGGCAGGTCAGCGGGCCGGAGCGGCCGACTCCGCGCGGGGCGTAGCCGACCAGGTCGTAGGCGGCGGCGATCCGGGTCCAGGCGGGCCGGCCGGCGAGGAGGGGGAAGTACGTACCGGAGGCACCCGGCCCGCCGGGGTTGAACACGAGCGCGCCCTGCCGGACGGCGCCCCCGCGGCCGGAGGCGGCGATCCGGCTGACGGTGAGGGAGATCTGGGGGCCGTCGGGGCGGGCGTAGTCGAGCGGGACCCGCAGGGTGGCGCAGCGGACGGGGTCGGGCAGCTCCTTCGACGGCCGGGCACGGCAGGAACTCCAGCGGCCCGCCCGCCCCGGCCGAGGGCGGCCGGGGCATGGGACGGGTCACGGGACGGCTGCCCTGCGTCGGGCGGGTGCCGGCCGCCGGGGCGCCCTGTGCCGGAGTCCCGGCGGC
>NZ_JZWV01000635.1 GCF_000966975.1 Streptomyces katrae
GGCGGGTGGCGCGGGCGGGGCCTGGGCGGGCCCCCACGGGTTCGGCTGTACGGGCTGTCTCGCCTGCTCGGCCCTGTCGCCCGCGTTCTCGGCCATGGAGTCCCTCCCCTGGTACGGAGGGGACAGAGTAGGCCCGCACCCCAGGGTTTTGAACACATTCAACTGACCCTTGTTGCGCAATCATGACAATGCGCGGCCGGGCACGGAAACGCCGCGGGGGCGGACCGACGTCGCTGTCGGCCCGCCCCCGCGGCGCGGGGTCGTCCCAGAGGTCAGGCGCCCAGGTGGCTGCCCTTGAGCCACTCCTTCTCGCCCTCCTTGGCGCAGTTCGAGCTGTAGACCGGGCCGGCGAAGGACGGGAGGTTGTGCGGCACCGCGGCGAACGAGGAGCAGTTCGACGAGTAGGCCTTGTGACCGCCGGAGAAGTAGTCGATGTCGACACCTTCGTTGGCCAGGGCGGCGCCGGCCCCGCCCAGGAGGATGCCGGCGGCCAGGACGGAAGCGGTGACGGCGGAACGAATACGCATGACTCCCCTAGGGATCCGTGGAAACGACGCGCGGTCGGTATGCGCGTCGGCCGGTCCAACCGCCCCGGACCCCCGGCGGGAACGGCCGTTCACTCAGATGCCACAGAGGTATCGTTTCTGCCGTGTTCAGCGGCCTCCTGACGGGACGTTTCCCCGGCGGCCGCCGCCCGTCGGCGGTCGAGCACGGCCAGGACCCGCTCGCGCAGGAGCTCGTACTCCTCACGGAGCCTGCGCCACTCGGCGACCGGGGGACGGGGGATCACCACGCCCCCGGTGACGATCTCCTCCGGGCCGAACTGCTCGCGGGTCAGGTCGACGTCGACGCCCGCGCCCAGGCGGTTCCACCAGTGGTAGTCCACGCGGACGCCGTCGACGTGGACCTCGCCCCTGACCACCTCCCCGCCCAGCAGGTCGTTGAGGACCATCGCGGTCACTCCGCACTGGTCCCGGGCGGGGTTGTCCGGGGTCCAGCGGGAGCGGTACTCGGGCGTACAGGTCTCGGCGCTCCAACTGCCGCGCACGGCCCGCTCGATGTCGGTGAGGAGCAGGGAGGCGGGTGCGGGCGTCGGTGTGGGTGTCGGTGTCGGTGTCGTCATGCGCGTGATCCTGCCCGTGGGCACTGACAAGCGGCCCGCGCCGGCGTCGGGCGGGGCGGGGCCGGAGGCGGTTCCGGGGCGATTGTCAGTGGGGGGTGCGAGGATCTGGGCATCGGTTCGAAAAAGGGGGAGCGGCCATGTCCGGAAACCAGAACTACATCAATCACGTCGCCCTTGTGCTGGACGCCAGTTCGTCGATGTCACATCTCAGCAGCAAGGTCGTCGAAGTCGCCGACCAGCAGATCGCCTATCTGGCCCGCCGTTCCCAGGAACTCGACCAGGAAACGCGGGTGACGGTGTACGTGTTCGCCAACACGGTGGAATGCGTCATCTACGACAAGGACGTGCTGCGCATGCCGTCCCTGAAGCAGCTGTACCGGGTCGGCGGAATGACCGCCCTGCTGGCGGCGACGCTGAAGTCGCAGCGGGAGCTGGCGCAGACGGCCCAGCTGTACGGCGACCACAGCTTCCTGACCTTCGTGCTCACGGACGGGCAGGAGAACGCCAGTCACCGCTGCCCGGACGCCCCTTCCCGGGACCCGCGGACGCTGGTGGACGCCCTGGCGACGATGATCGAGACGCAGCAGGACAACTGGACCCTGGCCGTGCTCGTACCCGACCAGATGGGCAAGCGGGAGGCCATGCAGTGCGGTTTCCCGAAGGACAACATCGCCATCTGGGACGCGACGAGCACGCGCGGTCTGGAGGAGGCCGGGCAGGTCATCCAGGAGGCCACCGAGAAATTCATGGTGGGCCGCACCAAGGGAATCCGGGGATCCCGGGCGGTGTTCTCCACGGGCGCCGACGCGGTCAACAAGGAAACCATCAAGGCGGCCGGCCTCACTCCCGTGGACCAGGCGCGGTACGAGCTCATCGCGGTGGACCGTGTGGCGGGGATCCGGGAATGGGTGGTCGAATGCGGGCACGTGTACCGCACCGGCGGCGCCTATTACCAGCTGAGCAAGTCGGAAAAGGTCCAGGCGCGCAAGCAAATAGCCGTGGTGGAGAAGAAGACGGACCGGGTGTACACCGGTCCGGAGGCCCGCGCCCTGCTCGGCCTGCCGGACGCGGAGGTCCGCCTCAAGCCCGACCAGAACGACGAGTTCACGATCTTCGTGCAGAGCACCAGTGTGAACCGGAAGCTGGTTGCGAACACCCGACTGCTGCTGATGGTCTGACGGCGTGGAGGTCCCGCCGGGGTGACCGGCGGGACCTCCACGGCAACACCCGCTACGCCGCCTGGAGGGCCAGGGTCGGGGAGAGCCGGGCCGCTCGGACGGCCGGGTAGAGGCCGGCCAGGGTGCCGATGGTCAGGGTGGCCGCGAAGCCGCCGGTGACCGCCCACAGGGGGACCACCCAGGGAAGGTCCCCGGTGCGGGCGTACACCCAGGTGGCCGCGGCCCCCAGGGCGATGCCCGCGAGCCCGCCGAGCCCGGAGAGCAGCAGGGACTCCGTCACGAACTGGACGCGGATCTGGCCCCTGGTCGCGCCCAGTGACCGGCGCAGACCGATCTCGTGGCGGCGTTCCAGCACCGAGATGATCATCGTGTTGGCCACGCCGACCCCGCCCACGAGCAGGGCGATCCCGCCCAGTCCGAGGAGGAGCGTGCTGAACGCTCCCTCGGTGGCGGCCTTGGCCTGGAGGGCCGCGGAGGGATCGGTCACCGAGACCGTGGTCGGGCTCTGCGGGTTGGCCGTCCGCGCGATCAGGGCCCGTACCTGCGCGACGCGGTCGTCAGCGGAGCGTTCGTAGACCGCCGTCGGGTGGCCGTCGAAGCCGAGCAGGTCCTCGGCCGCCTGCCAGCCGATCAGCGCCGAGCGTTCGATCTCGGGCGCGAGCGGAACCGGGTCCAGGACGCCGATCACGGTGAAGTACCGGCCGCCGATGAAGACCTGGCCGCCGGGTCCGCCGATGCCCAGCCGCTCCGCCGTGACGTGCCCCAGCACCACGGCGGGGTAGCGGGAGGTGGCCTCGTTCAGCCAGACACCGGAGCGCATGCGGGCCCGCAGGACTCCCGGCAGGTCGTCCTTGGCCGCCTTCACGGCGATGCCGCCGGTCTCCTCCTTGGGGATCTTCTCCGAGCGGCGGACCGATTCGGCCACGTCGCCCGTCGTGCCGACCGACTCGACGCCCTCGATCCGGGAGAGCATGCCGGGGGCCTCCTTGGGCAGCTTGGTGTCCTGGCCCGCGAACATCGACTGGCCGGGGGTGACGACCAGCATGTTCGTGCCCAGCTTCTCGAGCTCCTCCAGCAGTTTGGCCTGGCTGGAGGAGGACACGCCGACCACCGCGATCATCGTCGCGATGCCGATCGCGATACCGAGGGCCGACAGGAACACCCGCACGGGGCGGGAGCGCAGCCCCGCCGAGCCGACGTGGAGCACGTCCCGGGGGCCGAGGCGGGGCGGCCGGAGCCGGGCCGGGGCCGGTGCCCGGGGAGTCACGGGGCCTCCTCGGGGCGCTCCGGGTGCGGGCCCGGGCGTGGTGGGAGGTGCGGTGGCGGGGGGTTCCCCGGCCGGGGGTACGGGTGCCACGCGTCGGAGACGATCTCTCCGTCGCGGATCCGGACCGACCGGGGCAGGCTCGCGGCGATCTCCTGGTCGTGGGTGATCACGGCGATGGTGGCCCCGTCCCCGTTCAGTTCGCGGAGCAGTTCCATCACCGACCGCCCGGACGCCGTGTCGAGGGCGCCCGTGGGTTCGTCGGCCAGCAGCAGGTCCGGCTCTCCCGCCACGGCCCGGGCGATCGCCACACGCTGTTTCTGCCCGCCGGACAGCTCGTGCGGCCGGTGTTCCATCCGGTCCCCGAGGCCGACGCGCTCCAGCGCGGCCGCCGCGCGGCGGCCGCGCTCGGCCCGGGAGAGGCCGGAGTAGAGCAGGCCCTCGGCGACGTTGGCCCGGGCGCTGATGCCCGGGACGAGGTGGAAGGACTGGAACACGAAGCCGACGTGCCGGGAGCGCAGGGCGGACAGCGCACGGTCCGAGAGGGCCGCAACGTCGTGCCCGGCGATGGCGACCCGGCCGGCGGTCGGCCGGTCCAGGGTTCCGACGATGTGCAGGAGCGTGGACTTCCCCGAGCCGGACGGGCCGACGATGCCGAGGAGTTCGCCGTCCAGGACGGTCAGGTCCACCCCGCGCAGGGCCTTGACGCCGCCGGGGTACTCCTTGGTGACGCCGGTCAGTTCCACGACCGGACGGGCGCAGCGGGCATCGGGAGTGTGGGGTGCGGTGGTCATGCGCTCGGCACCCCCACCCGCATGCCCTCCTTCAGGGCGTCCCCCTTGACCTCGACCCGGCCCTGGCCGAACATGCCGAGTTCCACGGGGACCTCCCGGACGGCACCGTTCTCGACGACCTGGACGCCGAAGCCGCCGCCCGCTAGGGCGAGCAGGGCGTTGACGGGGACGGAGAGCACGCCCTCGCGGGTCTCGCCGGGCAGCCGGACCGACACCGGGGACTGGTCGGGGCCCTGGACCCGGGCGGCGTCGTCGAGGGCGACGGTGACCTGGACCTTGGGCTTGCCGTTCCCACCGCCGCCACCGCCGCCTCCGCCGGAGCCGTTGCCCTCGCCGTCCGGGTTGGCGGTGCTGCCCACCGAGTCGATCTTCCCGGTGGCCGTCCCGCCGCCGGGCAGGGTCACGGTCACCGGATCGCCGCTCCTGGCCGTGCCCACCTTGGCGGCGTCCAGCTGGAAGCGGACCATCCGCTCGGTGCCGGTCAGGGTGAGCACGGGCTTGCCGGGCCCGGGCTCGTCCCCGGCCTGGCCGTCGGCGCGCTGCACCCGCTGCGGGCCGGAGGCGAAGGCGATGTCCTCCTTGCCGACCTCGCCGGTCTCGGCCGCCTTGTGGGCCTTCTGCCAGCGTTTGACGGCCGTCGCGGTGCCGGCCGTGAAGGTGGCGTCGTCGGCGTCGAGCCCGGTCCCGTACCCGAGCGCGGCGAGGTTGCGCTTGAGCTGCTTGACGTCCTCGCCCTTGTCCCCGGTCTTGAGCTGCCGGTACATGGGCGTGGCCCCGTAGAACAGGCGGACCGCTCTGCCGCCGAGCTCGTAGAGCCTGCCGTCCCGCTCGACCGCCGTGCCGGCGCCCGCGACCCAGGTGAGGACCCCGGGGCCGGGGGCGTTCAGCCGGCGCTCCTGCGCGTAGCCGAGGGTGCCTTCGACCGTGAGGCCCGAGCTGAGGTCACCGCGGCGGACCGGTTCGGTCCGCCGCGGCAGGCCGTCGGCGTGCCGGTCGTCCGCCGCCCGGTCCGCCCGGGGCTGGGCGGTCACCGCGTAGCCGCCGCCCGTGGCGGCCACGACCACGGCGAGCGAGCCCAGCAGCCACTTGCCGCGCCGGTTCACGCGGCCTGGCACTTCTTCTGGGCCTCCGCGAAGGCCTGCTCCTGGCCCTCGGGGATCTTGGTGGCGCTCATCGCGTTTCCCTTGAAGTCCGGGTCGGGGATGTTGACGCCGTTGTCGCGCATGCACTTGGCCCACTTCAGGGCCTTGTCCTTGTCCTCCTGCGGCATCTCGCCGGTGCCGGGGGCCTGCATCCCGCAGGCCTCGAAGGCCTTCTTGACGGCCTCGGGGTCCTCGCTGCCGGTGCCGAGGGTCATGCCTCGCGGGTCCTGGCCGGGCTGCGGGTCCGGGGCGTCGATGCCGTGCTCGCGCAGGCACTTGCGTACCTGGAGGGCCTTGTCCGCGTCCTGGCCTGCGCCGGACTTGCCGTCGCCCTTGCCCGAGGCCCCGGCGTTCTGCCCCGTGGCGTCCTTCCCTCCGCCCGAGGTTCCGGTGCCCGTGCACGCGGTGACGAGGAGGGCCAGGCCGGTGACGACTCCGGCCGCGGTCATGGTCATGCTCGAGGATCGGTTCATGGGGCGGAGCCTGCCGGGGAGGTCGGTTTCGCTTCCTTCACCGATCATGTTTACGACGAGGAAATGCGGCCTTCGAGTAGAGAGGGCACATGCGAGTGCTGGTGGTGGAGGACGAGGAGTTCCTCCGGGAGATGATCGCGGAGGGGCTGCGCCGTGACGCGCTGGCCGTCGACGAGGCCGGGGACGGGCTGGAGGCCCTGCGGCGGCTGCGGCTGGGCGAGTACGACGTGCTCGTACTGGACCGCGACCTGCCCGGGCTGCACGGGGACGAGGTCTGCCGCCAGATCGTGCGGGAGCGTCTGCTGACGCGGGTGCTGATGCTGACGGCCTCGGGAACGGTGCGCGACCGGGTGGAGGGGCTGGGGCTCGGTGCCGACGACTACCTGACCAAGCCGTTCTCCTACGACGAGCTGCTGGCTCGGGTACTGGCCCTGGGACGGCGGGCGCATCCGGCGCTGCCGCCGGTGCTGGAGCGGTGCGGTGTCGCCGTGGACACGGCGCGGCGGACGGCGACCCGGGACGGGCGGCGGCTCGCGCTGTCGCGCAAGGAGTTCGCGGTGCTGGAGGCGCTGCTGCGGGCCGAGGGGGCGGTGCTGGGCAACGACGACCTGATCGAGCAGGTGTGGGAGCAGGACACCTCGTACCGGACGAACGCCGTCCGGGTCACGCTCAGCAAGCTGCGGGCGAAGCTGGGTGAGCCGCAGCTGATCGAGACCGTGCCGGGGGCCGGCTACCGGATCGCTGATCCGCTGTGAGAGCAGTGCTCCGTTCCGAGCGCGCCCGTCTCACGGCGCTGTACGGGTCGCTGCTGGTCCTGGCCGGCGGCGGCCTGATCGCCCTGGTCAACGTCCTGCTGCGGGGTGGTCTGTACGCCCGGATCAGCGGCGCCGTCACCACGGCCGTGCCGCGCGGCGATTTCGAGAAGGCCCTGGTGGAGGCGGGAAGGACCCCGGTCCCGGCCCAGTCGCTCCCGGCGGACCGGATCCCCGGCCCGGAGCAGCTCCAGGGGTACGCGGTCACCCGGAACCTCTCCACCGCCGTCGAGCAGGCCACCCTGCACGAGCTCCTGCTGGTCTCGCTCGTCGCGCTGGCCGTCTTCGCCGTGCTGTCGATCTGGCTGGCCTGGTGGATGGCGGGCCGAGTGCTGCGGCCGGTGGGGGTGATCACCGAGACGGCGCGCCGGCTGTCGGGGGCCAATCTGCACGAGCGGATCGGCCTCCAGGCCCCGCCCGGCGAGCTCAAGCGGCTGGCGGACACCTTCGACGGGATGCTCGACCGGATGGAGAGCCTGGTCGGGGCGCAGCGGCGGTTCGCCGCGAACGCCGCGCACGAGCTGCGTACGCCGCTGGCCGTGCAGCGGGCGGCGGCGGAGATCGGGCTGGCCGGGAATCCACCGCCCGAGAAGGTGGCCCGGATCCGGGAGCGGCTGATCGGCGTCGCGGATTCCAGCGAGCACATGATCGAGTCGCTGCTGCTGCTCGCCGTGTCGGAGGAGGGGCTGGAGGCCACCGAGCCGGTGGACCTCGCGGCCCTGGCCGAGACGGCCCTGGCCGAGGCGGGCCCGGGGGCGACGGCGCACGAGGGGCTGGAGGTGGTCACCGGCCTGGCACCGCTGACGGTCGAGGGCGACCGGGCCCTGCTCGACCATCTGATCCGCAATCTGCTGACCAACGCCGTGCGCCACAACCGGCCGGGCGGCCGGATCGAGGTGACCACGGCGCCGGGCCCGGAGGGAGGGGTACTCACGGTGGCCAACACCGGGCCGGTGATCGATCCGCAGGACGTGCCCCGGCTGCTGGAGCCGTTCCGCCGCCGGGCCGAGCGCCGCCACACCGCGGGCGAGGGAGCCGGGCTCGGCCTCTCGCTGGTCGCCTCGATCGCCCGCGCCCACGGCGCCCGGCTGCGGGCGGAGGCGAATCCGGGTCCGGACGGGGGCATGACCGTCCGGGTCCGTTTCCGGGCCGCGGACACGGCGGACACGGCCGGGGCCGCCGCACGGCCGGAGCGGGAGAACCGCCGGGGCCGTCGGGCGCCGGGAGACGGAAACCTGCCAGATTCGCCCGATTCGCCCGATGTGAGCCGTCCCACCCTTCCTTGACCGGGGAGGGAGCACTCCCTAGCGTCGATGGGGAGGTCGACGGGGGACCGGGGGACAGGAACGCACACGCGGAGGAAGAGCACGTCCATGGGTATGAGCAGCAGTTCCGCGCGCCTCCGGCGGACGGGCACCGCGGTGGCGGCGGGCGTCCTCGGCCTCCTGACCGCGGCCTCCGGCCCGGCCCTCGCCGCGACGGACGCCTCCTCCGGCCGCTCCCCCGCGGCGTCCTCCGCCGGTGCGGTCCACGGGACCGCCGCCGTCCCGCAGGGCATATCCCGGCTCGCCCAGGGCACCGGCCGCGACATAGCCATCACCGTCGACGACGGTCCGGACCCGACCTGGACCCCGCAGGTGCTGCGCGTGCTGCGGCAGAACCACGTCAAGGCCACCTTCTGCCTGATCGGCACGCGCGCGCAGAAGTACCCGGAGCTGGTGCGCGAGATCGCCGCCGACGGCCACCAGCTGTGCGACCACTCCGTGGACCACGACGTGACGATGGACCACAAGCCGGTCGCCTACCAGCGGCAGCAGATCCTGGACGCCAAGGACATGATCGAGGCTGCCGTGCCGGGCGTCGCGGTGAACTACTACCGGGCGCCGGGCGGCGCCTTCACGCCCGAGAGCCGGGCCATCGCCGCGGCGAACGGGATGCGCCCCCTGGGCTGGAGCGTGGACCCCAAGGACTGCCCACGGTCCTGTTCCACGACGGCGGCGGCGACCGCAGCCAGACCGTGGCCGCCCTGCGGCAGTACCTCCCCTGGCTCCGGTCCCAGGGCTACGCGTTCACGTTCCCGGCGCTGACCGCCCCCTGACGGGTCCGCGGATCGCCGCCGCGAGCTCGGACGGGAAGTCCGCCGAGGTGTAGACCGTCGTCACGTCCAGCCGGCCGGAGCGGCCGAGGTCCAGGCGGACGGGCGGGTCCAGGCGCAGGACGACGTTGACTGAGGCCTCCACCGAGCAGGCCACGGCGCCCGGTTCGTCCGGCACGACGCGCGGCCCGCGGCCCGGCACGGTGCGGACGACCGGCGCCGCGGACCGCACCGCCGAGCGGGGCAGCACCAGTTCCCCGAGGAATCCGGTGCGCAGCGCCACGTGCTCGTCGTCCACCGTGTGCGGATGCCGCAGGAGCGCGGCCACCAGGCCCAGCCCGGCCAGGATCAGGAACAGTTCGCACGCGGCGTGCACCGGCCGGACGGCGGGCGGCAGCAGCGAGGAGAACACGAAGGCGGTCACGGCCTCCGTCACCGC
This sequence comes from Streptomyces katrae, assembly GCF_000966975.1. Taxonomy (GTDB): domain Bacteria; phylum Actinomycetota; class Actinomycetes; order Streptomycetales; family Streptomycetaceae; genus Streptomyces; species Streptomyces katrae. The sequence goes on from NZ_JZWV01000635.1 coordinate 9,321, forward strand.
CATGACCAGCACCAGCTGCCGCGTCGACGCCGAGTGCCGCAGCCCCCGTCCAGGCCCGCGCCGCAACGGCCGGCGGACCAGGGACGCCCCCCACACCCGTACGATCCCGGCCGCCGAGGGCCTGGCCGTCACGGTGCCCGTCATCCGCTCCCGCTCCGTCACGCGCACTCCCCCGCCCCGTCGTCCCCCACTGCCCCTACCAGGCTCGGCCCCCGGCAGGCGGGCCGGAAGTGACGTATGTCAGGGATCGTCCGTGCAGCGCCGACCGGCGGGACCTCCGGAACCGGCCCGGGCGGAGCGGGAGATGCGGCCAGGGGATACTGAGGCGCGGCCGATGCCCCGGCGTCCGTCCGCACGCCCCCGCCCTGTGGCTCTCACGCCCAGCCGGCGGTCACCTCTCACCCTCCTGCCAGGAGCACCACGCGCATGTCGATACCCCCTCAGCCCCCGCCGTACCCGCAGCAGCCGTACGGGCAGCCGGGTCCCTACGGCCAGCCCGGGCAGCCCGCGATGCCGGGGCCCGCAGCGCCGTACGGCGGCCCGCAGGGCTGGTATCAGCCCCAGCCGCCGCAGAAGACCAACCCGGCGGCCGTCGTGGCGTTCGTGATGTCGCTCGTCTGCGCGGTGCCGACGGTTCCGCTGATCCTCGGCCTCGTCGCCCTCTCCCAGATCCGCAAGGAGGGCGGGAAGGGCAAGGGCCTGGCCATCGCGGCCGTCGTCATCCACAGTCTGTCCCTCCTCGCCCTCGTCCTCGCGGTGGTCCTCGGAGTGACGAGGGCGGCCGAGGGGACCTCCCGTCCGCAGCGCGACACCCACGGCCAGGTCACCACGCCGGGGTCCAGCAAGGTGGAGGACATCCGCAAGGGGGACTGCTTCAACACCGACGACGACCTGGCGAAGACCCAGAAGGGCGACGGCACCCAGGCCGGCCTGTCGGTGCGGACCGTCCCCTGCGGCCAGCCCCACGAGGGCGAGGCGTACGCGGTCTTCACGCTGGACAATGGCGCGTTCCCCGGAGCGGACAAGATCGTCCAGATCTCCGAGGAGAAGTGCGGCGGATCCGCCCTGACCGGGTACGTGGGCGAGGCCGAGAAGCTGCCGAACAACCTGGAGGTCTTCTACTACTACCCGCAGGCCAGCAGTTGGCTGCTCGGCGACCGCACGGTCACCTGCTTCCTGGGCAGTGCCCACGGCACGAGCACCGGCTCCGCCCGCGCCGGCGGTTCCTGACCTCCCGTCACGCCCCACCCGGCTCCGGCCGTTCTCCGGGGCACGGCCCGAGGCGGCCTGTCGCCGCACCCGGTCCCGGGGGCATAGTCGGAGCATGACCGACGAGATCCCCGCCGGCGGACGCGCGCTGGCCTTCGGCCGGGCCGCCCGTGCGTACGCCGCGTACCGGCCGGGGTACCCGGCAGCCGTGCTCGACGCCGTCGAGGAGCTCGGCGGGCTGCGGCTGGCCGGGGCCCTGGTGGCGGACGTGGGGACCGGAACCGGTCTCGCCGCCCGGGCGCTGCACGGACGCGGGGCCCGGGTGATCGGGGTGGAGCCGGGGGGCGGGATGGCCGCGCAGTTCCGCCGCGAGCTGCCGGACGTGCCGCTGGTCCGCGGTGACGGCAACCGGCTGCCGCTGGCGGACGGTTCGCTGGACCTGGTGACGTACGCCCAGTCCTGGCACTGGACCGACCCGGCGCGGGCCGTGCCCTCGGCGCTGCGGGTGCTGCGCCCCGGCGGGGCGCTCGCCCTGTTGTGGAACGACCCCGACCCGTCGGTGGCGTGGGTGGCCGAGCAGCAGGCCCGGATCGTGGCGCGGCTCGGCGAGGGCACGTACGTCTCGGACCGCACCCTGCCGTCCGGCCTGTCCTGGCGCTCCCGGGAGCTGCGCTGGTCCCGGCCGGTCACCGTCGGCTTCCACCTGGCCAAGCTGGCGACGCACTCGGCGTTCATCGTGCTGGACGAGGCCTCACGCGCGCAGTTCCTGGAGACGGAACGGAAACACCTGCTGCACCACTTCCCCGACGGCATGCTGGACGAGCCCTACACCGCTTTCGTCGCGGTGGCGGTCCGGCCGCACCCGCAGGAGACGGCCTAGGGCAGGTCCGCGTCGGCCGCCGGCCCGGGTCCCCGTACCGGGCGGCGGAAGGCGGCCCGGTAGGCGCTCGGGCGGTGGCCGGTGTGACGGGCGAACAGGGCGGCGAAGGTGCCCGGGTCCTGGTAGCCGACGGCCGCGGCGACGGCCGCGACGGTGCGGTCCGTGGTCTCCAGGAGGTGGCGGGCGCGGCGGACCCGGGAGGCCTGCAGATGGGCCAGGGGGCTCCGCCCGGTCTCCTCGGCGAAGCGGCGCAGCAGGGTGCGGGTGCTGACCCGGAAGGCGTCCGCGAGGGCGCCGAGGTCGTAGCGTTCGGCCAGGTCCTGGTCGAGCCGGCGCATCACCCGGTGGGAGAACTCCCTGCCCGGCTGCGGGAGGAGCCGCGGGTCGGCGTACGGGGTCTGCGAGGTCCGCGCGTCGTCGACGAGCGCCACGCGGGCGGTGGTCCGGGCCACCCCGGCGCCGTTGTGCCTGCGGACCAGGTCCAGGGCGAAGTCGTACATGGCGCTGAAGGCGGCCGTCGTCGTCACCCCCCGGTCGGTGACGACGAGGTGCTCGGGCCGCACGTCGGCTTCCGGGTGGCGCCGGGCCAGTTCGCCGGCGTGCAGCCAGGAGGTGGTGGCCCGGCGTCCGTCTAGCAGCCCCGCCTCGGCCAGCAGGAACGCGCCCACGCACAGGGAGACGAGGGCGGTGCCGGCGGCGGCCCGGGCGCGGATCGCGGCGATCTCGGGGGCGAGCCGGGCGAGCGGCGCGTCGAGGTCCGTGCCGGGGCGCAGTTCGAAGCCGGGGACCACCAGGACGTCGACCTCGCGCAGGGGGCGGACG
>NZ_JZWV01000636.1 GCF_000966975.1 Streptomyces katrae
GCGGGGGGCGGACGTCCAGCCGCGTGCCGCCGGAAGCGGTGACGCGGCGGCGGGGCGAGAGGACCGACACCCGGTATCCGGGGGCGTCGGGTCCGGCGACGTGCCCGGCCATCGTCAGCAGGTCGGGGACGCCGAACACTTCGGACGCGAAGCAGCCCGGGTACGCCAGGACCCCGACGCGCAGCGCGTCCGGTCCGGCGCCCTCCCCCTCGGTCCGCCGCGCCGCCTCCGCCGTTCGCCCCTCCTCCGCCATTCCCCCCGCCCCCTGCCGTCGTACGCGATCCCTGCGGGC
>NZ_JZWV01000637.1 GCF_000966975.1 Streptomyces katrae
TCCCTGCGGGCGCCCGCCCCGCCGCGCCCGCGTGTGGCGAGATTACCCCCGGCTCCGGCGATCGCGCCCCTGACCCGGGGCCCGGTCCCCGGGTGAGGCTGGCCCCATGAGCGAATCCGATCCGATCAGCGACTTCATCCGCCGGAGCGTGACCGTGGAGGGGGTGGAGAAGACGGTGTACGTGGCCGGTTCCGGGCCCGCGGTCGTGGTGCTGCCGGAGATGCCGGGCATCAGCCCGGACGTCCTGCGGCTCGCGCGCTGGGTGCGGGACGCGGGTTTCACCGTCCACGTGCCCTCCCTGTTCGGGAGGGACGGCGCCTTCCCCACGGCCGAGGGCGGCAGGGAGGTCGTCCGCCGCGCCTGTGTCAGTGCGGAGTTCCGTGCCTTCGCGGGCGGCGGGACCAGCCCGGTGACGGGCTGGCTGCGCGGCCTGGCGCGCCGGGCCCACGCCGAGTGCGGCGGTCCCGGGGTGGGGGCGATCGGCCTGTGTTTCACCGGCAACTTCGCCCTCACGATGGCCCTGGAGCCGGCGGTGACCGCCCCGGTGGTCAACCATCCGTCGCTGCCGCTGGACGACCCCGGCGGGCTCGAACTCGACGCGGCGGACGCCCGAGCCGTGCGCGAGCGGCTCCACCGTGACGGGCTGACCGTCCTCGCCTACCGCTTCGAGGGCGACCGCTGGTGCACGGGGCAGCGCTTCGCCGCCTACCGTGCGCTGCTCGGCGACGCCTTCGACGGGCGCGTCCTGGCGGACACCGCCGCCAACCCGGCGCCGCCGCCCTTCTTCGCCGAACTGGTGGGAACCCCGCACAGCGTGGTCACCGCCCATTTCGTGGACGAGGCCGGCCATCCCACGGTGCGGGCCCGCGACGAGATCCTGGGCTTCCTCGCCGGCCGGCTGCTCCCGCCGGGGAGCTCTCAGCCGTCGCGGTAGAGGGGCCGGGTGTCCACGTCCCACTGCCGGACGGCCGGGAACGCCTCCTCCTCGGCGTCCCGGGCGCCGCGCCGCCACGGGCGGGTGCTCCCGTCGCGGCGCGGGCGGGTGCTCCCGTCGCGCCGCGGGCGGGTGCTCCCGTGGCGGCGCGGCCGGGGTTCACCTCAGACGGGCCGCCGCGTACGCCTCCATCGCGGCCCGGTGGTACGCGGCCAGGCCCGGCGCGATCAGCTCGTACGCTGCGTGCCACGCCTCGTTGTCCGTGCAGGACCGGGCGAGCGCGAGGTACTCGTCGACGGAGACGGCGCGCAGCGCCACCAGTGCCTCGTACTGGGCGTGGATCTCGGCCTGGAGCGGCTCGGCGCCGGCCGGGGCGCCGGCGGCCATCAGCTCGGCGATGCGGATCATCTGGGCCGTCCGCTCGCGGTGCTTGGCCTCGATCTCGGCCGGGGTCGCGTGGGCGGTCCGGCGGCGGACCCCCTCGGCCAGTCAGGAGCTGGTGCTCGCCGTAGTAGCGGTGGCCGTTGGTGCCGATGCGGGCCGGCGGGAGGAGCCCCGTCTCGTCGTAGTGCCGCAGTGTCCTGGCTGTCACGCCCGACATCCGCGCGACTTCCGCGATCGGCCAGTCCGTCATGGTTCCCCTCACGAGCGTCGCCGGGCCGGTCCTTCCGGCCCGTTCGCCACGGTAGGAACTGCCGCAGCGACAACTTCAACCCCCCGAGGGCACCGCGCCAGGACGGACTCTCACGGCTCCCGGGCGCGCGCGGCGGGCACGGCGCTCGTGTGGATGCGCCGTGCCCGCCGTGCGGGGCCGCCGGTCAGCGGTTCGCGTCGTGGATCTTCTTCATCCGGGCCGCGGCGTCCGCCTGGGACTCCTTCGCCCGTCCTGCGGCCTTCTCCGCCTTGCCCTTCATCTCCATGCTCTTGTCGTCGGCCATGTCGCCGATCTCTTCCTTCGTCTTGCCCTTGAGCTGCTCGGCCTTGCCCTTCATCTTGCCCATGATGGCCTCCCGGCTGGGGGTAGCGAACGCCTGGCGGCTACCCGGAATACGGAGCCCCATGCTCCGCGAATTCCGCGGGTGCCCTCACGCATGCATGAACCCGCGCGGCGGTGGTAGACGCGGGGGGTCCCCCCATCGTCAGGGACCAGGAGGTACTCATGATTATCCTGGGCGTCATTCTGCTCATCGTCGGCTTCTTGACCGGGATCTCGATCATCTGGACGATCGGCGTGATCCTCGTCGTCATCGGTCTCGTCCTGTGGGTGCTGGGCGCCGTCGGGCACGCCGGGGGAGGACGCCGGCACTACTATTGACGGCCGCATCCGATGCACAGCGTGCACCGTCGTGACACTCCCGCCCCCTGCCTCCCCGGCGACCACGCGCCGCCGGGGGGCCCGGGCCGGGACGGGCCCGACGAGGGGTTGCTGCCGAAGGACCACACCCAGGCGATCCTGGAGACCACCAAGAGGGTGGCGGTGCTGCTCAAGGGGTCCGGGCGTCCCTTTCGCCCTGGCCGGCAGCGTGGCCGCCTTCGCCCACGGGCTGCCCGCGAACTTCCAGCACGACACGGACTTCTGCGTCCGCCCCGAGGACGCCGAGGAAGCCGTGCGGGCACTGGAGGCCGGGGGCATCGCCATGCGCCGCGCCCCCGAGGACTGGCTGGTCAAGGGGAGCGCGGGCGGTGAGGAGATCGACCTGATCTTCGAGCTGGCCCGCCGCCCGGTGAGCGCCGCCCTCCTGCAGCGCGCGACGGTCAGGGCGGTGGACTCGGTGTGGATGCCGGTCCTGGCGCCCACCGATCTGATGGACAGCCGCCTCGCCGCCCTGTGCGAGCACTACTGCGACTTCGGGGACCTGCTGCCGATGGCGCGCATGCTGCGCGAGCAGATCGACTGGCGGCGCCTCGACCACGACCACCGCGATTCACCGCTGGCCGACGCGTTCCTGCACCTGCTCGACACGCTCCGCGTCATCGACCGCGCGGCATGACCCGGCGGTCTTCCCGGTGGGGCGGGGGTCGGGCAGGATGGCGCGGCGGCCGGGAGGCCGCGGTCGCGCGCGGGGTGGAGGGTGTGTGGGGGCAGGGCGGGAGCAGGAGCGGCGGGACGCGCTGTACCGGGATCCGTATCCGCCGTACGAGCGGGCGCGGCGGGCCGGGGGGCTGACGTACGTGCCCGAGGTGGACGCGTGGCTGGTGGCACGGGACGAGGACGTACGGGAGGTGCTGCGCCGGGCGGAGGACTTCTCCTCCGCCAACGCGCTGCTGCCGGACGTCGTGCCGTCGCAGGAGGTACTCGGCGTGCTGGCGCGCGGGTTCGGGCCGCGGCAGACTGTCGTCTCCTCCGACGGGGCCGTCCACCGGCGTCATCGCGCCCCGCTCGCCCGGGCGTTGTCCGCCGCGCGCTCGGCGGCCCTGCTGCCGTACGCGCGGGAGTGCGCGCGCGAGCTGGTGGCCCGGGTCGCGGAGGCCGGCTCCGCCGAGCTGGTGGAGGCGTACGCCCGGAAGCTGCCGGGGCTGGTGGTGGGGCGGCTGATCGGGCTGGATCCGGCGGACGTGCCGGCCGCCGTGCACGGCGGTTACCGGGCCGAGGAGCTGCTGTTCCGCCCCCTGTCGCCGCAGGAGCGGGTGGCCGCCGCCGAGGACGTCGTCGCCCTGCAGCACCTGCTCGACGGGTACGTCCGTGAACGCAGGGCGCGGCCCCGTGAGGACCTCTGCTCGGACCTGGCGGCCGCCGCGGCCCCGCCGGGGGCCGGGCTGGGCGAGGAGCAGCGCCACGAGCTGGTGGCGCACCTGCAGAACCTGCTGATCGCCGGCTTCCTGACGACCAGTGCGCTGATCGCCACGACCCTCCTGCACCTGCTCTGCGACCGCCGTCAGTGGGAACTGCTGTGCGCCGATCCGGCGCTCACCGCGGCGGCGGTGGAGGAGGGGCTGCGTTTCGACCCGCCGGTGCAGGCCTTCCGCCGGGTCACGACCCGGCCGGTGGAGATCGCCGGTACGGAGCTGCCCGCCGGTGCCACGCTGCTCGTGGCGTACGCGTCGGCCAACCGGGACGAACGGCGCCACGAGGACGCCGGCGTCTTCGACATCCGCCGGGCCGGGACCCGGCAGCCGCACCTGTCCTTCGGGCACGGCCCGCACGCCTGCCCGGGCTCGCACCTGGCCCGCGGTCAGCTGCGGCTCACCCTGGAGCTGTTCACCGAGACCCTGCCGGGCCTGCGGCTCGACGCCGCCCGGCCCGCTCCGGTGATGCGCCCCACCCTCATCCACCGCTCGCCGGAGGCCCTGTACGTGACGTGGTGAGCCGCGCCGGGTGGAGGGCGGGCGGAGCGGTGGCGGACGGGGCAGGCCCGCCCCTGGGCGGAGATCAGTGGAGGATCCAGTGGAACTTGCCTCCGCCGACCCACCGGACCTCGTCCAGGTCGTCGAGGTCGTGGATGGTGATACCCGCCTCGGCGGCGATCAGCAGCACGTCCGTCATCGAGGTCGCCCGGCCGACGACTTCTCCGTCCAGCTGGACGATCCGGAAGGGAGGGTCGCCCGGCTGGACGGAGAGGACGGTGATGCGCGCCGGGGACATGTGGGGTACCGATCCTTCAGTCATGGGAAAACGGTTCCACGAGGTGGCCGGTGCCGCGCGTCGGCGACACGGTTTCGGGGGGCCGATCCCCCGCACGCGGCCCCCGGGGCCGGACCCCCTACCGGGCGCGGGCGATCCTTTCGACCGCCTCCAGGACCCGTGCCGCTCCGTCCTCCGTGGCCATGTGCCGCGCCGCCGCCCGGGCGGCCCGGGCGTACGGCTCCTCCTTCACCACCCGGTCCAGCGCCTCGGCGAGCCCCTCGGCCGTGAGGGAGGCGAAGGGGAGGGGGGCGGCCGCCGCGCCGAGTGCGGCGAGGCGGCGCGCCCAGAACGGCTGGTCCGCGGTCACGGGGACGGTCACCGCGGGAACGCCGGCCCGCAGCGCGGCCGCCGAGGTACCGGCCCCGGCGTGGTGGACGACCGCGGCCACCCTCGGGAGGAGCAGGGCGTGCGGGACGTCACCGACGGTGAGGACGTCCGGACCGCCGTCGGCGGTGAGTCCGGCGCTGCCGCTCTGCAGGACGCCCCGCAGCCCGGCGCGGCGCAGGGCCCGCACGGCGAGCTCGCCGAGCCGCTCCCCCTCGCCGGAGGCCATGCTCCCGAAGCCGATGAGGACGGGCCGCGGGCCGGCGTCGAGGAAGTCCTCCAGGTCCGCGGGCAGCCGCTGGGCCGGGTCGACGTACGGCCACCAGTTGCCCACGACGTCCAGGCCCGGCCGCCAGTCGGCAGGGGCCGGCACCAGGGCCGTGCTGCAGCCGTGCAGCACGGGCCAGTGCTCCCGTTCCCGCTGCCGGCGCATGGCGGAGGCGGTGAGCGGCGCCAGCCCGAGCCGGTCGCGGAGCCGGGCGGCCCCCTGCTCGCTGATCCGGTCGGCCATGCGCAGGGCGAACCGTCCGGCGGCGCGGTTGCCGAGCCGGCCCAGGGAGCGGGCGCCGGTGACCACGGGAGGGAAGTCCCCGGTGGGGGCGGTGGGCTGGAGGTAGACGCCGAGACCGGGCGTGCCGGTGGCCTCGGCGAGGTGCCAGCCGAGCGGGGCCGTGGTGGTGGACAGCAGGAGCAGGTCGGTGCCCGCGTCCACGGCGCCGGCGAAGCCCTGGCCCAGTTCGGTGAGGAACGCGGCGGCGGTGCGCATCAGTTCGCGCCGGTCGGTGACGTCCCCGCGCGGCCGGGTGTCGGCGGGGAGGGCGCGGAACTCAAGGCCCGCGGCGCGTACGAGGGGGGCGAAGGGGGCGGTGGCGGCGAGGGCCACGTCGTGGCCGGCGGCGCGCAGTGCCGCGCCCAGGCCGGTGTAGGGGTCGACGTCGCCGCGCGATCCGGCGGCGGCGATGAGTATCTTCATCGGTTCTCTTCCGAGTCGGTACGGCCGTCCGTGCGGCGGGCCGCGTTGGCGTGGACGGCCTTGCAGAGGTAGGCGGCGAGGCCCGGGCGCTGCTGCGAGGGCGGTACGACGAGGGCGAAGGCGCGGGGGTCGGCGAGGAAGTCGTCCGCGATGCGCCGGTGCATGCCGGGCGGGCAGGAGGTGAACCACCGTGAGATGTGCAGGCGGTGTTCCTCGGCGATCCTCGGCGAGGTCCATGGCCCGTTCGCCGTCGCAGGGCTCAGCCTCGTCGAAGGCGGTGAGCAGTTCGGCGCGCCAGGCGGTGGCCTCGCGCATGAGCAGGCTCCAGTCCTCCTTGGTGTGGGCGGCGGCGCGGGCCATCGCTTCGCGGCGGCCCTCCGAGCCGGTCCACTTCAGCTCCGCCTCCGTGGCGTAGCTCAGGTCGAAGGTGATCTCCCCGAACACCTCGAAGCGCTCCTGCGGGGTCAGCCGGACCCCGGTCTGCTGGACTTCGATGGCCCGCGCGGCCACCTCGGCGAGCCGCTGCAGCCGGGCGATCTCCTCGCCGAGCTGCCGCTGCCGGGTCCGCAGGTGCTCCAGGACGTCGGCCTGCGGGTCGCGGAGGATGGCGGCCGTCTCGTCGAGGGTGAAGCCGAGTTCGCGGTAGAAGAGGATCTGCTGGAGGCGCGCGAGGTCGGCGTCGTCGTAGAGCCGGTAGCCGGCGTGGCTGCGGCTGCCCGGGGAGAGCAGCCCGGCCTTGTCGTAGTGGTGCAGGGTGCGCACCGTCACCCCCGCGAAGGCCGCGACCTGTCCTACGGAATACGTCATCCCACCTGCCCTTTCGTCGGGGTTCAGGCTGAAGCCTGACGTGGGGTGAGGGTCAAGTCCGGCCGGTGGCGTCCTCGTCGGCGCAGGCTTCGGCGACCGTGTCGGCGAAGGCGCGGGCGAGCGGGGTGAGGGCGTCCCAGCGGCGGACGGCCCAGCCGACCGGGAGCGGGGGCAGGTCGGGTACGGGGACGAGGCGCAGCGGCCCGCCGGCCGGCGCGCGCAGTCCCGGGACGGCCGGTACGACGGTGTGTCCCAGGCCGAGTTCGGCGAGCAGGAGCGCGGTGTCCCAGTCGGCCACGCTGGTGTCGGAGCCGACGTGGACGCCGAGTCCGGTGAAGGCCGCGTCCAGGCGGGCGCCGGAGAGGGAGTTCGGCGGCAGGCGCACCAGGCGCAGGCCGGTGAGGTCGGCGGCGGCGACGGCCGGGCGGGACGCGAGCGGGTCCTCGGCGCGTACGGCCAGGACCCAGGGCAGGTCGACCACGGGGCGCTGCTCGATGCCGGGCACCGGGGGGCCGATGGTGACCCAGGCGAGGTCGAGGGTGCCGGCCAGGAGCGCGTCGAAGCAGCGGCGGCTGGAGGTCTCCGTACGGAATTCCAGGTTCACGGCGGAGTGGCGGCGCCGGAAGCCGACGATGGCCTCGGCCATGAAGTGGCGGACGGTGGCCCCGCCGGTGCCGACGCGTACGGAGCCGCCCTCGCCGTCGGCCAGTTCGCCGATCCGGCGCAGGGCGCGGTCCAGGGCGCCGATGCCTTCGGCGGCCGCCTCGTGGAGGATGCGTCCGGCCGGGGTGGGCACCACGCCGCGCGGCCGGCGCTCCAGCAGGGCCACGCCCGTCTCCCGCTCCAGCCGCTTCACGTGCTGGCTCACGGCGGACTGCGTGCGGCCCAGTTCCCGCGCCACACCGCTCAGGCTCCCGGCCCGGCAGACGGCCACGAACACCCGTAGATCGTCCAAGGTCACGAACCCCAAGCTAATGCTTGGGTTTGAGTAAGGAAACCCCAGGATTGACTGGGCTCGTGGGGAGGCGGCAGGATTTCCGTGGGCCCAGGCGGCAACCTGTCCGGCGTCCGCGACCGGTTCCGGAGCCGGTGCGGACGCCGGACGGGTGCCGACCACCACATCGCACGTCCCGCCGGGCGGCTCGCCCTTCGGCGCGTGGGTCGAGTGCCACAGTGCGGCGCCTCGGTTCAGCGCCTCGGTTCAGCGCCTCAGTTCGGCGGCCAGGAGGTCCATCAGGAGGCCGTCGTGCCAGGTGCCGTCGGCACCGCGCTCGTACTCGCGCATGATGCCCACCGGCCGGAAGCCGACCTTCTCGTAGCAGCGGATCGCCGCGGCGTTGTCGGCCGCCGGGTCGATGACCAGCCGGTGGTAGCCGCGGTCGTCGACGAGATGGCGGGCGAGGGTGCGCACCGCGTCGGTGCCCAGGCCCCTGCCGTGCAGGGCGGGGTCGAGGAAGAGGTCGATGCCGGCGTGCCGGTAGTCCGGCTCCTCCTCGGAGTACCACTGGATCATGCCGGCGATCCGCTCCCCGTACCTGATGGTCAGGCAGATCGTGCCGGGGTCCTCCAGGTCCCCGGCGATCTCCGCTTCCAGGTCGTCCTCGCCCCGCCACCGCGCGCGGACCTCGGGAGTGGCCCGGATGGCGGCCAGGGCGGGGATGTCCTCGGTGAGGGTGGGGCCGAGGACGACGGAGGCTCCTTGCAACACGGTCATGGGCAGGCAGGATAGGCGACCGGGCGCCGTCACCAGCCGTAGACCGGCCCCAGGTCGAAGAGGGGCGGAAGGGTGCCGCCGGGATCCAGGTTGACGAACGTCCACCCGTACAGGACCGTCCGGCCGGCCATCGGGAGCTCGCGCACGCGCAGCACCGCCGGCTCCCCGGCCGGGGCGCCGGTGCGCGGGTCGAGGTCCCACAGGTGGGTGTACGCACCCCGGGAGACCACGGCGACGCGGCCCCGGGGCATGCCGCCCAGCGTGGGTACCGACCAGTCGTCGCCGAGGGGGCGCTCCCACAGGAGGCGGCCGTCCGTCAGCGAGAACCCGGCCAGGACCTCCCGCTTCTCCCGCTCCGGGACCGCCACGACGAGGACGTCGCCGAGGCGGATCCGGCGGCCGTCCGCCGACGGGACGTACGGGGAGCCGGCGTCCGTGTGCGGCCTTCCCCGCGCGTCGAAGACCAGCAGGCGGTCGCCCGCGATGACGGAGGCCGCCGGGGCGGCCGAGACGATGCGCGCGGGTTCGGTGCCGGCCGGGAGCGGGGAACGCCAGGCGGGGGCGCCGGTGGCGGGGTCCAGGGCGAGGAGTTCGGTGCCCGACGCGGAGCGGACCGTCACCAGTACGCGCTCCCGGCCGGCCTGGAAGCCGGTGGCGGTGGTGCCTTCGGGCAGCGGGGAGCGCCAGCGTTCGGCGCCGGTGGCGAGGTCGCGGGCCACGACGGCGGCGCCCGGCGCCGTCAGCACGAGGGAGCCGCCCGCGGCCACCGTGCCCGACGGATCCGGGACGTCCCGCGCCCACAGCTGCCGGCCGGAGACCAGGTCCACCGCCACGAGGCGGCTGCCGCAGACGCCGCCGCGTTCGTACGCCAGGAGCCCGGTCCGGTCGGGGGTCTCCTCGCTCATCCCGCAGACCGCCGCCCCGTCCGGAGGAGTGCCGATGCCCCAGCCGTACCGGTCCCCTTCGTGGTAGGCGGTCACCCCGTCCGTGCGGACCCGGATCGTGGAAGCGGATCCGTGCTCCTCCCAGGCCCCCAGCGGCCTCCCCGCGGCCGGCCCTTCCGGGGCCTGGTAGCCGAA
>NZ_JZWV01000638.1 GCF_000966975.1 Streptomyces katrae
GCCGAAGAGGGTCAGGTGCGGGCCGCGCAGCCAGTCGAACCCCTGCCAGGCGGGCAGCAGCGCGGCCGGGGACAGGAAGACGGCCGCCACCCAGAGCGCCGCGGACCGGTACGCGCGCCCCCGCAGCACCGCCCACCACAGCAGGGCCGCACCGGCCGCGGCGGCGAACGCCCACAGCAGCAGCCACCCGAGCCCGCGCGGGCAGCCGCCGGCGCTGCACGCCACCTCCGTCATGTCGACGACGAGCAGCTTCACGCACAGGACGGCGTACAGCACCGCCACGCCCGTCAGGGCACAGGCGGCGACGAGCCGCACCCCTCCCCACAGCCGTACCCCGAGCGACGTTCCGTCGTCCACGCTTCCCCCACCTGCCGGATCACCCACGGCGCGGCCGTCCGGCGACCGCTGTTAGTTTCGGGCTCTCCCTCTCTGAAAGTGGTTGACGTGCTTGTTGTCCGCTCGGTTGCCCTCTTCGCCGCCGCCGCCCTGTTCGAGATCGGCGGCGCCTGGCTGGTCTGGCAGGGGGTGCGCGAACACCGCGGGTGGGCGTGGATCGGCGCGGGGGTGATCGCCCTCGGCGTCTACGGGTTCGTCGCGACCCTCCAGGAGGACGCGAACTTCGGCAGGATCCTGGCCGCGTACGGCGGCGTGTTCGTGGCCGGCTCCCTGGCCTGGGGCATGGTCCTCGACGGGTACCGCCCCGACCGGGCGGACGTCATCGGGGCGCTCATCTGCCTCGTCGGGGTCGCCGTGATCATGTACGGGCCGCGGGGCTAGGGGAAACTAGGATCCGCCGTATGGACGAACGGGGGGCCGGGCCCGTGGCCTGGTGCGTGCTGGAAGGGGTGCCGACAGGCCGGGAGGAGATGCCCAGTCTGCTGCGCGGGCTGGTGACGCGCGGGCAACGCCAGGCGTCGTGGCGCCGGTTGGAGGACAAGCTCGGCTGGAGCACGGGCACCCCGCTCTTCGCCCGTGCCGTCGAGCACCTCCTCGGCCTGCTCCCGCAGCTCGACGGGCGTCGGCTGGTGCAGGTGCTCGACTTCCTGGCCCGGCGCGGCCACGACGCCTGCCGCGGCTCCGTGGGCGTGCACCGCAGGGCGTACGAGCTGTTCACGAACGCCTGGCCCCACGTGCTGCCCCTGGTCCCGCATCGGGCGGAGGGCGTACGGACCGGCGCGGCCTGGTTCCTGCGCTCGATCCGCTGCGCGGAGCCCGCCGTGCTCGGCGCACTGCGCCGGCAGGCCGCCGTGGAGGAGGACCCGACGGCGCTCGTGTCCCAACTACTGGCCGTCGGGGCGCTGTCGGAGGACCCGGAATGGTTCCTGCCCTGGCTGGATCACAGCCATCCGCTGGTGGCCCTGGCCGCCGCGCGGGGCGTGCTGGTGTCGGGCGGCGCGGACACCGCTGACGGCGCCGCGGGCCGTGCGGTCGCCCGCGGGCTGGCGGCCACCGGAACGCAGCGGCTCCCGGACGTCCCGTGGTGGCCACTCGCTCACGATCCGGCCGGACACTTCGCGGAGCTGTCGGCGCCCTGTCCGCCCGAGTCCGCGCCGCCGGCGCTCGGCTGCGGTACTGGCGCGACCCGGCGCCGGAGCTCTGGGCGGCGGTCGCAGCCGGACTCGACGACGAGCCCGCCGTGGCCTCCGTATCGGTCGAGGTCCTCGCGGGCGGCGGCGCGGCGGCGGCCCCGTACGCGGACCAGCTGGTCCGCCACGTCGAGCGGTCCGGGGGCGCCGCCCGCGCGGCCGGCGCCGACCTGGCGTTGCGGGCCCTGGTCGGCATGGGCGACGACCGGGCCGCCGACTGGTACGCCGTACGCCTCGACAGCCCCTGGCTCGATGTCGCCCCGCTGCCCTCTCGCTGGGCCCCGCACCTGCTGCCGGTCTTCCGCCGGCGGCTCGTCGGCCACGGCCCGTACGACCGCGCGGTCTCCCTGATCCTGCGCACCCTCGCCGAGTGGGGTCCGGCGGCCGCGCCGGCGGTGCCCGAGCTGGTCGGCCTGCTGGACACCCCCGTCGCCCGCGCGGCGGCCGAGGCGTTGGGCGCGATCGGCCCGGCCGCCGCCGGCGGCCGGCGGGCGGCCGGCCGGCTCGCCGCAT
>NZ_JZWV01000639.1 GCF_000966975.1 Streptomyces katrae
GCCTCGGGCAGCCGGTGCTGCGCTACTTGGCCGACCTGGGCCCGCAGGCCGCTGGGCATGCCGACGCGGTACGGCCGTTGCTGACGTGCCCCGGACAGTGGAGCCGGGTCGGCGCGGCCGAGGCCTGGTGGCGGATCACGGGCGACGCGCCGCCGGCCGTGGAGGCCCTGCTGCCGGAGCTGGCACCGCTGGCCCGGCGCTCCGCGACCCCACTGGTGCTGCGGACCGTACGGGTTCTGGGCGCGATCGGCGGTCCGGCGGCAGCGGCCCTGCCCGTGCTGCACGAGGTCACCTCCTCGCCCCGCCGCTACGGCGGCATCCCGGCGGACGAGGAACTGCTCCGGGCCGCGCGGACGGCGACGAGTGCCATCGAGGGGACGTAAGGGATTTCGCCGCGCCACGCGAACGGGGCGCGGTGACATCGCCGGGAGTGCCCGCCCGCCCGTCGACGAAGGCGCGGGTGCGCCACGCCCGGCGGGGGAAACCCTCGGTGCGGTGGCGGGGCGGGGCGGAGACTGGGCCGATGGACATCGGAATAGCCCTGCCCCAGTACGGCGGCCACGCCCGCGCCGAGTGGATCGTGCCCTTCGCCCGCCAGGCCGAGGAGGCCGGCTTCGACTGGCTGTGGGTCGGCGACCGGGCCCTGGCACCCGTCGCGCCCAGCGACCTGTACCCCGGCCACACCGCGCAGGACCCGTACCCGCGCGGGTTCCGCACCTTCCTCGACCCGTTGACCGTGCTGACCGCCGCCGCCGGGGCGACGAGCCGGGTCCGGCTCGCGACCAGCACCCTCAACGCCCCGTGGTACCCGCCGCTGCTGCTCGCCCGTACCCTCACCACCCTCGACGTGATCAGCGCCGGGCGGCTGGTCGCCGGGCTGGGCATCGGCTGGCTGCGCGACGAGTACACCGCGGTGAACGCCGACTTCACCCGGCGCGGCGCCCGCCTGGAGGAGATCCTCGACATCCTGCGCGGCTACTGGACCGAGGAGGTGTTCGGCCACGAGGGCCCGCACTGGTCGATCCCCGAGTCGTACGTCGGCCTGCGCCCGGCCCGGCCGGGCGGCCCGCCGGTGCTGCTCGGCGGCCTCTCCCCCGCCGCGATGCGCCGCGTCGGCCGCCGTGCCGACGGCTGGGCCGGTGTGCTGCTGCCGCCGGACATGGAGGCGGGGCTGTGGGACCTGGCCCGGCGGGCCGCCGAGGAGGCCGGCCGGGATCCGGGGGCGCTGACCCGGCACATCCGCCACAACGTCCGGCCCGGGACCGGCGCCGGGGAGATCGCCGCGGTGCTGGACGGCGTACGGGCCTCCGGCGCGGACAGCGCCTTCATCGACCTCCAGCAGTGCGTGGCCGGACCCGGCGAGGCCCTGGAACTCGGGACCAGGGCACTGGAACGGCTGCGGGCCGGCTGACCGGGGTGCGCCCCCGACACCGGAAGGCCCGTCCGCTTCAGGCGGTACGCCGGCCCCGGGCGGCCCATGCCCGGGCGCGGAGCGGGATGGAGCCGTCCGCCGCCCGGGGCAGCGCGGCCTCCAGCCGTTCGCGCAGGGCCCGGCGGCGGTCCTCGGGGAGCGCGGCCAGGTAGGCGGGGGCGGGTCCCTGCCCGCCGAGGAAGGGTGTCCAGTAGTCGTCGAAGTCATGGAAGGGGGTCGGCACGCGGATCTCCTCGGTCTCCACGTCCACGAGCCCCGCGCCGGCCAGCAGTGCGCCGAGTGCCGTCCGGGTGCACAGCGGGAACCTGACGGCCTCGTCCAGTTCCCGGGCGCGCGGGTCCAGGGCGGTCGCGGCGTCCCAGAACGCCCGGATCGCCTCCATCCCGCCCTCGCCGTAGTCCCAGAGGTAGACCCCGACGAGTCCGCCGGGACGGACCACGCGCACCATCTCGGCGGCCGCCCGCGGGGCGGCCGGCACGAAGTTGAGGACGAGTCCGCCGACGGCGGCCGAGGCGGCGCCCCCCGCGAACGGCAGGTTCACGGCGTCCGCCCGGACGAACCGGGCCCGCGGGTCGTGGACGTGTGCCCGGGCGTACGCCAGGTAGCTCTCCGAGGGGTCGACGCCGACCACGTCCGCCGGTTGTGCCGCTTCCAGCACCGCCCGGGTGACCGCACCGGTACCGCATCCCACGTCACGCCAGCTGCCGCCCGGCGGCACGTCCAGCGCGCGGACGAACCGGGCGGCGACCAGGCGGCTCCACCGCCCGACGTACGGCTCGTACGCCTCACCCGCTGCCCACATCGGCCCCGCCTCCCGGACTCCGCGCCGTCCCGGCCATGATGCCGTGCGGCCGGGGCCGGGGGCGGCGACGCACCGGAGCGGCGCGGGCTCAGTACGCGGCGGTGTCCGGGCCGGTGCCGGTGAGGGAGCGGAAGCGGTCCGGCAGGGCCCGCAGCCAGGCCGCGCGGTCCGCGGCGATCTCCCGGAGCCGGGCGTCGCCGTTGCGGGCGACGAGGTGGCCCATGTAGCGCTCGTCGAACCGGGTGTACTCCCGGTGCAGTGCCTTCAGGGCGCGCGCCACCCGCCGCTCGTCGGCCTGCGCGAGGTGGGCCAGGGCGGTGACGTGGGCCTTCCAGCGCCCCTCGACGGCCTGGCGCAGCAGGCCGACGAGCTCGTTGTCCCGGTCGAGCACGTCCAGCAGTTCCTCGGAGCCCAGGCCGAGGGCGTCCGCCAGGAGCAGGGTCTGGCGGTCGTTGCCGGGCCAGCGGTGTTCGGCCTCGGCCCGGGCGTACGCGTCCGGGTCCATGCCGATGCGCAGGGCCAGGCGTTCGGCGGTGAACCCGCGTGACAGCCGGTGTTCCCGCAGGGCTGCGGGGCGTACGGCCATGAGGACCGCGACCGGGCACCACAGGGCGTCGGCGAGGGCGAAGAGCTCGGGTTCGGACGGGGGGACCGCCCCGGCTTCCCAGGCGTGGACGGCCTCCGGCGGCCGGTCCACGCCCAACTGGGACATGGCCGCGACGACCTGGGCGGGTGTCATCCCGAGGCGCAGCCTCGCGGCCCTGGCCTCGGCGGGGGAGAACGGGGGTGTGGGCACGGCCGGATCACCTGGCCGGGCGGGTGTCGGCGAAGGCGTCCCAGTCGATCTCCTCCCGTACCGTGCGGGTGGCGGTGCCCTCGATCCCCTCCTGCGCCGAACGGTCTGCGGTGCTGTGGAAGAACAGGTTCAGCAGGACGGCGGTGAGGCTGCCGAGGGTGATGCCGCTGCCGAGGACGGCCCGCAGTTCCGTGGGCATGCGTTCGAAGAACGGGCCCACGGCGGCCGGCAGCATCGCGGCGCCCAGGCTGAGGGCCAGGATCAGGGCGTTGCGCTCCTCGCGCAGGTCGACCTTGGCGAGGATCTGGATGCCGACGGTGGCGACCATGCCGAACATCGCGACGGCCGCGCCGCCGAGGACGGGGTGGGGGACGGAGGCGACCACCGCCCCGGCCTTGGGGACCAGCCCCAGGACGATCATGAGGAAGCCGGCGGCGACCACGACGAACCGGCTGGTCACCCGGGAGATCCGGACCAGGCCGATGTTCTCGGCGAAGGCCACGTACGGGAAGGAGTTGAAGACACCGCCGAGGACGGTGGCCACGCCGTCGGCGCGCAGCGCGCGGCCGACGGTCTCGCCGTCGACCTCGCGGCCGGTGATCTCGCCCATGGCGTACACGTCTCCGGTCGTCTCGACCATGGTGATCACCATGACGACCACCATCGCGAGCATCGGGAAGAGGTGGAACTGCGGTACGCCGTAGTGGAACGGGGTGCTGACGCCGACCCAGTCGGCCTGCTCCACCGCGCCGAGGTCGGCGTCGCCGAGCAGCCAGGCCGCGGTGGTGCCGCCGACGAGGCCGAGGAGGACGGCGACGCTGCGCAGGAAGGGCCCGCCGAAGCGGGAGAGGAGCAGGATCAGCAGGAGGGTGCCGCCGGCGTAGGCGAGGTGCTCCGTGGCGCCGAAACCGGGCTTGCCGATCAGGTCGGAGCCGCCGCCGACGTCCTGGAGGGCGACGGGTATGAGCACGATGCCGATGACGGTCAGGAGGGTGCCGGTGACAATCGGGGGGAAGTACTTGGCGAGCCGTCCGACGAACGGCGCGAGCAGGAACGTGGCGATGCCGCCGGTGATGACGGCTCCGTAGACCACCAGCAGTCCGGCGGTCCCGCCGCCCGCGCCCTGGCCGATGGCGATCATCGGGGAGACGGCGGTGAAGGTGGCGCCCTGGACGAGCGGGAGGCGGGCGCCGATCCGCCAGAATCCCCACGCCTGGATGATGGTGGCGATTCCGGCCGTGACCAGGTCGGCGTTGATCAGGTAGACGAGTTCGCGGGGGGAGAGTCCGAGGCTGTTGCCCAGGATGATCGGTACGAGGACCGCGCCGGCGTAGAACGCGAGGACGTGCTGGAAGCCGTACAACGACAGCTGGGACAACGGGGGGACCACGTCCACGGGGTGACGGTCGGCTGCGGGGGTACGTCGGCGCGAGGCCTGTGGTGCCATCTCTGCCTTGCCTTCGAGGGTAGGTGAATGAGAGGGGAACGCGACGGGGGGCCGCGTGAAAAGGGGGAGGTGCCTCGGAGGTGGGCGCGTACGGGCGACCGCTCGGATCGGGCGGCTCGCGGGGCGTGGGACGGCACGGGGTTGCCGGTGCTCGTCCGGGCGCTGTGAGGCGGAACGGGGCCGATACTGTCGGAGGTCAGGGGGTTACGCAAGTCGTCGGCCATGTTTTTGTTAGCGAAACCCGCAGGTAACTTGCGATTCGATGGCGACATCATTGTTTTGCTTCGGATTCCGTTGCGCAGAGCCGGTTTCTGTAACTGTCCGCCGGGCAGCGCGACTTCGCGGTCCCACCGCGGACCCGGCGGCGCGTCCGGGGTTCTTCCCCCGGAACGCACACCACCCCCCGCCCTCGGACGCGCGTGGCGTGCGTCCGAGGACGGGGGGTGGTGTGGGGCGGGGACGGTCAGGGCTTCGCGGTCAGCGCCAGGGACTGGTCCTGGGTCTGGGGCTGGTCCTCGGGCTGCTCGGGCGACCCCTGCCCGGCCTGCGGGCCGGTCGGCCGGCGGGTGGCCGAGGGCTCGCGGGCCGCCTGCTCCCGGGCGGCCGCGGCCTCCTCCTCGTCCCAGAGGCTGAGGTAGCGCTCGCCGGTGTCGGGCAGCAGGGTGACGATCGAGGCGCCGACGTAGTCCGGGTGGGCGGCCAGCCGGGCGGAGGCGTGGGCGACGGCGCCGGAGGAGACCCCGGCGAAGATGCCCTGGCGGCGGGCGAGCTGCCGGGCGGCGGTCAGCGCGTCCTCGTCGGTGACGGTCACCACGTAGTCGATCAGCGAGACATCGGTGGTGGGGGCCACGAAGCCGCCATTGAGACCGGGGATGCGGTGCAGACCGCCGGTGCCCTGGGAGAGCACCGGGGAGTTCTCCGGCTCGACCGCGACGACGCGTATCCCCGGGTTCTGCTCCTTGAGGTACTTGGCGGTGCCGCACAGGGTGCCGCCGGTGCCCACGCCGCAGACCAGGACGTCGATCCGGCCCTCCGTGTCGGCCCAGATCTCCGGGCCGGTGGTCTCGTAGTGGGCCCGGACGTTGTCGGCGTTCTCGTGCTGGCGGGGGAACCAGGAGCCGGGGGTCGCCGCGTGCAGCTCCTCGGCCTTGGCGATCGCGCCGGAGTAGCCCTGCTCGCGCGGGGTCCGCACGACCTCCGCGCCCAACGCCCTGAGCAGGGCGACCCGTTCACGGGTGGCGCTGTCGGGGAGCACGATGACGCAGCGGTAGCCG
>NZ_JZWV01000640.1 GCF_000966975.1 Streptomyces katrae
ATGACGCAGCGGTAGCCGCGGGCGGCACAGAGGGCGGCCAGGGAGATGCCCGTGTTGCCGGAGGTCGCCTCGATGACCGTGCCGCTGCCCGGCGTGAGTTCACCGCGCCCCTCGGCGGCCCGCAGCATGTAGAGGGCGGCACGGTCCTTGCTGGTGGACATGGGGTTGGCGGCCTCGAGCTTGGCCAGCACCTGGGTGCCCGGGGCGGTGTCCTCGAAGTGGAGGCGGATCAGCGGGGTCGAGCCGATCAGGTCCTCGATGCTGTCGGCGATGGGGCGCGTCTTACGGCTATCCACGTGTGGTTCCTCACAAGTCGGGTCGTGCGGCTGCCTGTCGGGGGTGGTCGTACGGTCCGCCCGTACGCCGACGCAGTCTTCGTGGGGGGCAGGTGCGAGGCGGGGAAGCGAGGGGGGGCAGGACCTACCAGGAGCCGGCCGAGGCCGTCACCGCGTACAGGTCCTCCATGGGCTGCGGCTGCTCGCCCACCGCCTTGATCACGGCGGTCGCGGCGAGCACGCGGGCTCCCGGGGGGACGTCCTTGTTGACCAGGGCCTGGGCGCCGATGACGGCGTGCTCGCCGATGGTGACGGGGCCGAGGACCGTCGCGTTCGTCCCGAGTACGACGTTGTGGCCGACCACCGGGTGGCGGCGTTCGCCGGCGGGCCGCTTGTTGTCGCTCCACCAGCCGACCGCCCCCAGGGTCACCTGGTGATAGATCGTCACGTCGTCGCCGACCACCGCGGTCTCGCCGATCACGACGGCCGCGCCGTGGTCGATGAACACCCGGCGGCCGAGGACGGCACCGGGGTGGATCTCCACGGAGGTCTTGCGGCGGGCCTGCCAGGCGATGAGCTGTGCTGTCATGCGCATGCCACGCCGGTGCAGGCGGTGGGCGACGCGGTGCGCCCACAGCGCCGGCAGGGCGGCGTGCAGCAGGGCCTCACGGCGGTTGCGCATGGAGGGGTCCTGGGCGACGACGACGTCCAGGTCCTCCTTCATGATCCTCAGCAGGCCGGGTTCCTTGTCGTGCGCCATCAGACCAGCACCTCCGCACCCGTCATCAGAACGGTCTTCACCAGGGGAACTCCTTTGGTTCTCGGCCTCCCGGTCGGCAGGCTTCGTGCTCGCGCGGGACGGGCGGCCCGGCAGGACCGCCCCACCCGGGCCGGAGCGGCGGTGGAGTGCGTACGCCGTCCGGCCCGCGTCCGTGCCGATACGGTGCCAGCGCCTGCCGCAGCCGGGCTGGACCACGGCTCGCACGGGACCGGAGGCCCGCTGGAGGACGGACCGGGAACGCCTGTGGAAACACCCGCGCGCACCCCTCAGCCGATCTCGACCACCCGCGCCCACCGCGGGGGCCGGTCCGACGCCGGTCCCCACCGTCGCGCGCCTGTCCGGGCGGGGGCGGGTGTGGGGTTACCGTCGGCGGCATGGACGGTGATCGCCGAGGGTGGCGGCAGTGTTTGGCCGGCGGGGCGGTGTTCGCCGTGTGCATGATCGGCACCACGCTCCCCACCCCGCTCTACGGCCTGTACCAGGAGAAGTTCTCCTTCTCCGAGCTGACCGTGACGGTCGTCTACGCGGTGTACGCCTTCGCGGTCATCGGGGTGCTGCTGCTGGCCGGAAACGCCTCGGACGAGGTGGGCAGGCGGCCGGTGCTGCTGACGGGCCTGGGGTGCGCGGCGGGCAGTGCCGTCTGCTTCCTGGCCGCCACCGGCCTGCCCTGGCTGTACGCGGGCCGGCTGCTGTCGGGGCTGTCGGCCGGGCTGTTCACCGGAGCCGCCACGGCCTACGTCCTCGAACTGGCCCCGGAGGGCGGCAGGGCGCGGGCCACGCTGGTGGCGACGGCCGCCACCATGGGCGGCCTCGGCTGCGGCCCGCTGCTCGCCGGGGTCCTCGCGCAGTACGCCCCCTGGCCGCTGTACCTGCCGTTCGCCGTGCACCTCGCCCTGGTGGCCGGGGCGGCCGCCGTACTGCTGTGGCTGCCGGAGACGGTACGGGACCGGGGCTCCCTGCGCGCGGTACGGCCCCAGCGGCCGGAGCTGCCGGCGCGGGTACGGCCGGTGTTCGGACCGGCGGCGATCGCCTCGTTCGCGGGGTTCGCGCTGTTCGGGGTGTTCACCTCGGTGAGCCCGGCGTTCCTCTCGGAATCGCTGGGGGTGCACGATGACGCCGTGACCGGGCTGGTCGTCGCGCTGGCCTTCTTCTCCTCCACCGCCGGACAGCTGGCCGTCGGCCGGTTCGGGGTGGGGCGTTCGCTGCCGCTGGGCTGCGCCGGGCTGCTGGGCGGGCTGGCGCTGCTCGCGGGAGCCCTGCGGTGGGACCTGCTGGTGCTGGTGGTGCTCAGCGCGGTGGTCGGCGGGTGCGGGCAGGGGCTGGCGTTCCGCGGATCGCTGTCGGCGGTGGCCGGGGCCTCGCCGGAGGACCGGCGTGCCGCGGTGATCTCGACGCTGTTCGTGGTGGCGTACTTCGGGATCTCGGTGCCGGTGATCGGTGTGGGGCTGCTGGTGGGTCCGGTCGGGCTGGAGGGTGCGGGGCTGGTGTTCATCGCCTGCATGGCCGTCCTCGTCACGGCCGCCGGCGTCTACCTGCTGCGGCGGCCGGTGGCGACGGGGGACGCGGTTGAGGAAGTCACGGGTCCGTTCCTGGGCCGGCCGGGTCACCACCTGCTCCGCCGGGCCCTGTTCGACGATGACGCCGCCGTCCATGAACACGACCCGGTCGGCGACCTCGCGGGCGAAGCTCATCTCGTGGGTGACGACCATCATCGTCATCCCCTCCCCCGCCAGGACCCGCATCACCGACAGCACCTCGCCGACGAGTTCGGGATCGAGGGCCGAGGTCGGCTCGTCGAAGAGCATCACCTCCGGCCCCATCGACAGGGCCCGGGCGATCGCCACGCGCTGCTGCTGGCCGCCGGACAGCTGGGCCGGGTAGGCGTCGGCCTTCGCGGCGAGGCCGACGCGCTCCAGGTTCTCGCGGGCGACCGCGGCGGCCTCGTCCTTGTCCCGGCCCAGGACCCGGCGCTGCGGGAGGGTGAGGTTTCCGGTGACGCTCACGTGCGGGAAGAGGTTGAACTGCTGGAAGACCATGCCGATGCGCCGGCGTGCGGCGTCGATGTCGACGTCCGGGTCGGTGAGCTCCGTACCGCCGACGAAGACCTGGCCCTCGCTCGGTTCCTCCAGCAGGTTGACGCAGCGCAGCAGGGTCGACTTGCCCGAGCCGGAGGGCCCGATGACGCACACCACCTCGCCGCGGGCCACGTCGAGGTCGATGCCGCGCAGGACGTGGTTGTCGCCGAAGGACTTGTGCAGTCCCCGGATCTCGATCTCCGCGCGCTCCGCGCCCATGGTGCCCCCCGCCGTTCCCGTGGTCCGTGACATGGTGTCCTCCTCACGTGGCCTTGTCCGCGCGGGCCTCCAGGCGGCGCACCACGAAGCTCAGCGGCACGGTCACCAGGAGGTAGCACAGGCCCGCGACCAGGATCGGGGTGGAGTTGGCGGTCTCGCTGGCGAGGTCCCGGCCGAACTTGGTCAGCTCCCGTTCCTCCAGGGTGACGCCCAGGAACAGCACCAGCGAGGAGTCCTTGAACAGCAGGACGAGCTCGTTGGTGAGCGGGGGGATGACGATCCGGAAGGCCTGCGGGATGATCACGAACGCCATGGCCCGCCCGTGGGAGAAGCCGAGCGAGCGGGCCGCCTCCATCTGGCCCTTGGGCACGGCCTGGATGCCCGCCCGGATCGTTTCCGCCATGTAGGCGGCCGCGACCAGGCCGAGGCCGAGGGCGACCTTCCCGTACGTCCCTCCGGGGATCTCGGTGCCGGGGAACGCCAGGGGCACCGCGACCCCGACGAAGATGAAGATCAGCAGGGCGGGCAGGCCCCGGAAGAGTTCGATGTACACGGTGGCGACCCAGCGGTAGGGGGCCACCGAGGACAGCCGCATCATGGCGATGACCAGCCCGAGCACCAGGCCGAAGGCGAACCCGGAGAAGGTGTACACCACCGTGTTCCGCAGGGCGGTGGTGATGATCTCCGGGAAGAGCCGCGCCACCAGGTCCTTCTGCGCGAACTGGTTCTGCAGCCGGTCCCAGTCGGCCGTGACGCCGACCAGGACCACCACCGCCACGAAGACCGCGTACTGGACTCCCTGCCAGACGCGGCGCCGCTGGCGCCGGGTCAGCCGAGAGGTCACGGCTTTACCTGGGGCAGCGGGCCGATCCACTGCTCGTAGAGCTTGTTGTAGGTGCCGTCGGCCTTGGCGGTGGTGATGGCCTTGTCGATGGCGGCGAGGAGGGCGGAGTTGCCCTTCTTCACGGAGAAGCCGTACTTCTCCCCGGTCTCGATGGCCTTCGTCCCGAGCACGAACTGGTCGGAGTTGGCCTTGTCCTTCAGCCAGCCCTGGACGACCGGGTAGTCGATGACGACGGCGTCGACCTGGCCGGTGCGCAGGCCGTTGAGGACCGCGTCCGAGCTCTCGAAGGCGACGGGGTTGAACCCCTGGCTCTTGGCGTAGCTCTCGCCGGTGGTCCCGGCCTGGGCGCCGAGCCTGGCGGACTTGGCCTTGACGTCGTCGAGGGAGGTGATGCCGCTCTTCTTGGTCGCCAGCAGCGCCTGCGTGGCGTCGAAGTAGGGGATGGAGAAGTCGACGTTCTTCTTGCGCTCGTCGGTGATGGTCATGCCCGCCGCGGCGAGGTCGCACTGCCCGGAGTTCAGGAACGCGCCGGTCTTGAAGTTCTCGAACGGGGTGTCGAGGATCTTCTGCTCGACCTTGAGGTTCTGGGCGACGAGGTCGATCAGCGCGACGTCGAAGCCGACGACCTTGCCGTTCTGCTCGAACTGGAACGGGGGGTAGGGCAGGTGGGTGCAGGTGGTGAGCTTGCCCTGGTGCACCACGGGGACTCCGCCCGCCGCCTCCCCCGGCCCGCTGTCGCCCGAGGAGGAGCAGCCGGCGGCGAGGAACACGCCCGCCGCGGCGGCGGCGCCGGCCGCCGCCCTGAGGCCGGAGCGGCCGCTCCGGCCTCGGCGGGTGCTGTTGCGCTGACTGCGGTGTCCTTCGGCCGTGCGGAACACGGTTGACCTCCACGGGTGCAGGGCGGGCGGCGGTCGCGGGACGGGACCGTCCGATCGAGATCGTAAGCCCCTGTGGTGCGCGGCGGCGGGTGATTCGCGAAGCGGCGGGTCCGGGGACGGCCGGGCGGTGCCGTCCCCGGCGGCGGCTGCCTCAGTGCGGGGGCCAGTGGGGGTTCACGGCGGGCGCCGGGGCGGGCGAGCCGCCGGGGTCGCCGAGGGGCTCGGCCTCCTCCAGGCCCTCCAGGCCGGGGAACCGGTAGGGGTCGAGCGCCCAGCGGGGCGTGCGGGATGACAGTGCGTACGTCGGTGTGGTGTCCATCGAACCTCCCGAATGTAGTTACTGGCTGTGATGAGTTATTACTCTGCGCACTCGGTTGCGGGTGGCTGCGACTCCCACCCGAACGCCCCCAATGACATTTCTTCACATGACGTACACACCGTCAGCCCAGGAGGACGGAGACGGAGGACACCGGGTCCCAGCCCGGGTCACGGCCCGTCAGCCGGGACACGGTCCTGGCCCAGGCGGCGGGGCCGGCGGCCAGGCGGGTCCCGACGAGGGCGGTGAGGGCGGCCAGGGCGGCTGCCGCTCCGGGAGGGGCGTCCGGGCGGCGGCGGGCCGTGTTCAGGTACGCGAGGACCTGCGCGGCCGGGGCCGCCGTGTGCAGCAGGTCCTCCCCGGTCAGGTGGCCCGAGGCCAGCAGGCCGTCGAACTGGGTGACGGGCGGGCAGTGGGCCAGGCCGGCCAAGCCGTGGCGGGCCCGGGCCCGGGTGGCCTCGGGCCCGTCGGGCAGGCCGTCCGGGCCGGGTTCACGCAGCAGGCGGGCGTAGCGGAGCCGCAGGGAGGCGGGGGCGCCACGGAGGTTGACCAGGTACTCCCAGTGCGGGATGGGCTCCTCCTCGTGCGCCGCGGCCAGGGCCTGCCAGTCGACCGCCCCGGGCGTCCCGAGGACGGAGCCGGCCGCCTGCCAGTGCCCGGAGCCCCGGCGCAGGCGGGTGAGGAGCCTGGCGGGGGCCAGTTCGCGGGCGACGCGGGCCCGGATCACGGCGGCCGGGTCCGGCGAGCCCAGGGCCTTGGCGCAGAGCCGGACGGCGGCCGGGCCCAGCAGGTCCCGGCCGGCGAGGGCGGCGAGGCGGGCGGCCCCGCCGTGTTCGAGGAGGTTGAGGCAGCCCACCGCCTGCTGGACGAAGCCCAGTTCGGGTGCCAGGCGGGCGAAAGCCTCCTCGATCAGGGCGGGTTCACGCGAGCGCAGCCAGAGGAGACCCCCGGGCAGCGGGCCGGAGGGGTCCGCCCGCAGCTCCGCCACGAGCCGTGCGGCGGTGCGGTCGTGGGGGCGGGTGACGATGCGGGCGGCCAGGTGGCCGGTGGTGCCGTGGCGCAGCAGGGTGAGGTCCACGGCCGGATCGTCGAGGTCGGCCAGGAGTTCCCTGGCGTCCTCGGTCAGCCACCGCGACTGGGTGGCGAGGACGCGCAGGGCCTCGGGGTCCCGTCCGGCGAGCAGCCGGCCGAGGAGGACGCGGGGCGTCCGGTCGTGGCGCAGCAGGTACGCCGCGAGCAGCCAGGGCCCGTCGGGCCCGAGGCGGGGCAGGACCGCGTCGACGACCTCGGCGTCGGCCAGGCACAGCAGGGTGCCCATGGGCCAGACCCATCGCCGGTTGCCGCCCGCCAGCAGCCGCAGCGCCTCGTCCGGGGTGCTCGGGGGACTGCTCGCCGCGCCCCGGGCAGGGGGGCCGGACGGCAGGTGGGGGCCGGATCCCGGGTCCGCCGAGCGGGACAGCCGCAGCAGCTCCGCCCAGCTGGGCCCGCCCTCGTCCGCACGGCGGTCCAGGCCGGCGGAGAGCACGGCGGTGCGCGCGAGGCGGAGCCAGCCGTCGGGGTCGGTGCCCAGTTCGGTGCGCAGCAGGCGGGCGAGGGCCCCGCGCCAGGCCGTGGCGAAGGCCAGGCGGCGCCAGTCGTGGGGCAGCAGGAGCAGGTCGCGCGCCGGGAGCAGGTGCAGCAGGTCGTCGGCGGGGAGGAGGCCCTGGGTGTAGGCGTGTTCGGTGAGCCGGGCGCTGGAGCCCCAGGAGCGGGGGCGCTCCGCGCGGACTTCCTCGGGGGCGGGGGCGGTGTACCAGGCGCCGTCGGGCGGCTCCACGCCGGCGTCCGCGCAGGCCCGGGCGAGCCACTGCGGGGTGGCGAGGCCGGGGGCGTCCTCCTGCCGGTGCTGCGCCAGGAAGCCGAGGGTGCCCGGGTCGGCGGGCAGCGGGGTCCCGGCGGGGGCGAGCGCGTACAGCAGGCCCAGCGGACGCGGACGGTTCGGACTGCGCGGGGGCCTCGGCCGCCCCGGCCTGTGCGAG